>JABSOG010000936.1 GCA_013216025.1 Algicola sp.
CTACCAGCAACTCCAGCCCCTCTTCCAACGACATCACTCCAGATACCACCGCCGCCGTAAATTCACCAAGGCTGTATCCAAGCAGATAATCTGGCTGAATATCCATTTCCATCAATACCCGGCTTAAGCTGTATTGTATGCACAACAATGCCGGGTTGGTATATAACACCCGGTCAAAAGGGTCACCTTTGGTGACAGACTCGTCATAAAGAATGTCAATCAACGAGGTGCCAATCAATGGCTCGACAATTTCATCACAATGGTCCATCCACAACGCAAACCGGGGATGGCACTCATACAGCTCTTTGCCCATGTGATAATACTGGGCACCTTGACCTGAAAACATAAAAACAATGGGTTTTTTCATTATCCGATCGGCGCGACTTCATTGAGGTCGAAATAACCATTGTAACTGGTCATATAAACGGCCGCCCTATGACCGAACAAAACCACCGCTTCAGTGCGGGTTTCCAATGCGTCATAATCGCTGTTCAGAGATTTGACCTTGGTGCCGACCGGATAGGCTTTATTCCACGCGGCCACTTGCGCTTGAGCGTTGTCGAAGCGAATTGGCTCACGGGTTTGCAAGATTGACGGGGCTTTTTCAACAGTTTCAACCTTCTCAACTTTGGGCATATTGCCCGCTTTTTTCAGTTCTCTGACAATTTTGCGCACCAAACCGGTCAATACGTTGCCATGACCAATTTCGACAAATTCCATTTCTTCACCGGCTTTGACACCAATATCAATCAATTGCTGAACGCTGGCTGACCACAATACTGAACTGGCAATCTGGCTCGACAGTTTGTCCATGATCTCATCAACGATGTAAGGCTGCGCGGTGACATTGGAGATCACCGGAATTTGCAGGTCGGCCAGCTTGAATTTTTTCAAATAAGTAGCAAATTTCTTTTTCGACGGTTCCATGTAAATCGAATGGAAGGCACCGCTGGTGTTCAACGGGTGAAACATCATATTACCTTCGGCAAACAAAGGTTTGGCTTTGTCGACGTCTTCTTTCATACCAGAGATCACAATTTGTGACGGAGTATTGAAGTTGGCCAAGTTAACATTGCTTAAGCCATTGTCGGCCAATATGCTTTGTATTTCGGCTTTTGAGGCATTAGATACCGCAGCCATACCACCACCACTGACCTTGCTCATCAATTCGCCGCGTTTTTTCACCAGCTTTAGACCTGATTCAAAACTGAAACAATCGGCCGCCAACAAAGCATTGAACTCACCGAGGCTGTGACCGACAACAAAATCTGGTTTTTCACCGGTTTCTTCGATTTTCTTGAAGTACGACAAGGCATTAACGACATATAACGCCGGTTGAGTAAATTGGGTTTGGCCCAACTCTTGGCGCGGATCTGCTAGGCACAATTCTTTGATCGAGTAGCCGAGAATTTGGTCAGCTCGTTTGGTCAGTTCAGCAAACTGGTCGAACAACTCGCCGCCCATGCCTTTTTTTTGCGAACCCTGGCCGGGAAACATATAAGTTTTCATGGTAATTTCCTGTAATTAGTTAGTATTTTTGTAAACAGATAGCGGTATTGATGCCACCAAAACCCATGCTCATTTTCAGCGCATTTTCGATGTTATGTTCGACTGCTGCACGTCGTACCCAATCATAGTCAGCTGCCATCGGATTGTCGAGGTTGCGGCTCGGATGAAGTTGTCCAGTGCGCATTTGCAACAAGGTGGCGACCATTTCAATGGCACCTGCGGCACTTAATCCATGGCCGATCACCGACTTGGTGGCGTTAATACGGGCATGGCGGAGGCCACAGTGGGCGATCGCGCTTAATTCGGTTTCGTCACCGATGGTCGAACCGGTGCCATGTGGATTGATGTAATCAATCTGGCCGGGCGACAATTGTGCTTGTTTCAGGGCTTGTTTAATAACACTGACTTCACCTTCAAACGAAGGATTGGGATTACGGTTACCGTCCATCTCCATAGCCCAACCCGCCAATCTGGCATAGGGTTTTACGCCGGTTCGGGTGGCCGTTTTTGACCGTTCAATAACCAGCGCTCCACAGTTTTCACCATAGATGAAACCATTGCGGTCGCGGTCAAACGGACGACAGGCCAAACCCGGGTCTTCGGCAAAGTTGTCCGATCCCATCGCACCCAACGACCTGAATCCCTGACACTCCCAATAAGACAAATCCATTAATGCGCCCAGGGCAATACAAACATCCACTTGACCAGAGCGCACGGCTTCAATCGCCTGAATAATGCAGGCTTGACCACTGGCGGACGCGCCGCCCATAGTGTAGGCCAAACCTCTGATACCATAAGTCTGGGTGCACAAACCACACAAATCGCTGTCCATAAACGACATCGCGTAGGTCGGCCGCAAATAATCCAGTTTGTTGTGATACTTTTGTTGGGTCAGCAACAGTTCTCGTTGTTGAAAGTTTGAACCGCCAACCACCAAACCTATCCGCTTGGGGTCAACATCACTCAAATGTGCTTCATTCCACGCTTCGTCAAGGGTCGCCAAAGCGACTTTGGCCGATAACGAGGCGGTTCTCAGTTCGTTGCGTGGTGCCGTATCAGGCAATGTTAAATCACCAATCTCAGCGCCAAAAAAAGCAGTCGTGCCATCAGGCGACTGTCGCCCGGGTCGTTTCATTACGTCAAACTTGTGCTCGCCTGCCAACAAGGCAGTTATAAAGGCAGTTTTGCCTTGACCAATCGACGAAGTAACGCCAAGGCCCGTCACTACCATGTCAGACGTTTCAGAGGTTTCAGAGTCTGGCATGGAGGATACCGGCAATTTCGTCGATATTCACCGCTTTGGCCAGCGCCAACAAAGGCATCTTTATATCTAATGACTCTAGGGTCATCATCAAAATTTCTGAACGATCGATAGAGTTGGCACCCAATGCTTTTAACGAGTCGTCTTGTTTGAACTCATGGTCTTCGAGTTCGAAAACGACTTCGCGGGTATGTTCTACGATGGTGCTAAAGATGTCAGATTTGTTCATGTTATTTTCCAAAATGTTGTTCAATGAGGTCTTTAACCTCGGGTTGATGAATGGTTTTCTCGTGCATGGTGACTTCTTGGTTAATTACATGTGGCAATTCCAGCCGCAGTTCTTTTACCAAATGGTCTTTTAATGTCACCAAAGAAACCCTCGGCTTTTGGGCCAAATTTTTCGCCAGTTCAAGGGCGTGGGCCAAGACTTCTGAGCGGGGTAAAACCGTGAACGGTATGCCGCGATTACGTAATTCTTCACCACGATAGTTTTTCGCGCCCAGCATCATTTCGTGCGCTAAGGCGATGCCGAGTTTTTTCGGCAAAATTAACGTTGCCCCCATACCCGGGGTAAAACCGTATTTCGTAAAATTAGTG
>JABSOG010000937.1 GCA_013216025.1 Algicola sp.
ACCTCAAGCGGTGCCTGAGGTTGCACCTAAGCTCATTTGAGACGGCTTTGCTCAACTGCACAAATGTGCTGTTGTTCTTAACGTGGCAACTGACCAGCATCGGGTTTGAAAACATTCCGATCACCCCCATTTGCTGTTTGCCTTTGCGACCATGCATCGCGGTGCCCAGCAGTTGATTGGGCTGACCGGTGATTTTATTAAAGTAAACAGCCCCAACCGCAATCAATAACGACAAGGGGCTTACCCGGTATTCTTTACAAAAAACCCGAATGGCGTCACTAGTTGGTTTGTCTAGGGCTTGGGTTATGATCTCGGTGTCTAGCACTTTTTCAGCACGGCTCTCTACACGGCTTTCTACACGGGAAGCGACAGGCGTCAATCGCAACACCGGCTTGTCACTGACAAAGTCACGCCAATGGCGTTTATCTTGTTGATAACGGTCAGATTCGAGGTATTTGTGGGCCAGTTGTACTGAGTCAATATATTGCGGAACCTGCTCTAAATCAGCGGTAAGCTCGGCAAGCCTCTCACCTGTCTGTTCGCCCGCTGCCAACGTCTCATATACCCGGTAAAGCCAATGATGCAAGACATAAAAGCCAACACCATCGATGTTCAAATGATGAAAACAGTTAAAAATGAGCGATTTCTCTGCTGACAGCTGCACCAGCGCAATGGTGCAAGTTTGCCCGCCGAGGTAATCCATAGGGGTATCGAGCTGTTGCTGCATCCATTGCTTAGCACTTTGTAGCGGCTGGCGATGATCTGAAAAATCGATAAACTTGGCCACCTGACAGTGGCTGTCTGACGGTTTGACCGATTGCATCACCATGCCATCATCACCTTGGCAAAAAGTCAGTCGTAAGGCGTCCATATGCTGATACAAAAGCGCCCAACTGCGTTGCAAAATATCCAATTGCAGCGGTCGCTCGCCATCGGTATACAAACCGATGTTGTGCATTGGGCTGTCTGGATGTATAAGCTGTTCAAAGTAAACATTTTGCTGGGCGGGGTGAAGTTCGAATAAGCGGCGACTCAATTGCACATTTTTTGTTGTCATATAGGGGATTTTCCACTAAGGATTCATGTATCTATTATCTCCAACTCACTCAACAACCGTACGGTATTGTCAAACGCTTTGTCGTATTCTATATTATCAACTAAGTCAATAATTTCAAGGGCTTGGGTGTCATATTCAGTGTTTTGGCATAATTGACTGAGGCTCGGCAAATGATCTTCAACTGCAAAATCTGACGCTCTAAGCAAGGGTAATATTGCGCCAAGCGCCTGTTTGAGCGCATCGACAGAAAAAACCTGTGGCTTGATGTGCTGAGGTTGGGCAGCAAAAACCTGTTCAATTTTCGCCAAAAGCGGTATTAATTGTTCAGCCAGACGGCCCAATAACACCTTGTCGCAGCGCTGGAACATTAATTCACTTTCAAGTTGTTCACTCAAACGTGACAGCTCAAAAGCCCCGATATAAGCGCAGTTAGATTTAAGTGAATGCACTAGCCGCAACAACTCTGCCCACCCCTGACGCTGATACAGTTGCATTAGGCGGTCGCCCAATTGACGCTGATCTTTGTCAAAGTCTTTAACCAAACCAAGATACAAATGAAGTTTACCCTTCATTTTGGCCAGCGCCTGTTGCGCATCAAGCCCTTCGATGGCAGCCAGTTGCTCAAATATCAACGCCTCGTCGTCACCATAGAGCAACGGTTTTGTCGTTTCGTTTAAATTACTGACATCGGGATGCATTGCGGCTGATGGGTCAACATCAGGATTTTGTGCCTCTAGTATAACCGGTTCAACGGGATTGGTACAGACGGTTAGGTGTTTTAATAATGTACGGTACAGTACATCGGGGTCAATCGGTTTGTTGATATGGTCGTTCATTCCCGCAGCCAAAGATCGTTCAACATCGGCCGCCATGGCGTGGGCGGTCATGGCAATCACTGGCAGCTCGGTCATTTTGAGGCTGTGGCGAATTTCTCCGGTGGCGGTAATGCCGTCCATTTCGGGCATTTGAATGTCCATCAACACCAAATCGTAGGTTTTACATTGCAGTTTTTCTAACGCTTGCAATCCATTAACGGCAATATCAATCTGTACATGAGTATCGGCCAAAAAGCCTATAGCCACCTGACGGTTAATGGCATTGTCCTCGACCAGCAAGATATGGGCATCACTGAAATTGGGTGGCTCAATATTTTTTTCTTCGTCTTCATCTTCAAAAGTCACAATACGGGCGCTGTTGCCTGACAGCATCTGGCCTATGGCATCGAGCATCGCATGTTGACTGACCGGTTTTTCTAAAAAGTGATTAATGGGTGCCTGCCCTACCAAGGATCGCGCCTCGTCTTTGTCGTAAGCCGAAACCATTAAAATATGGGGAGAATCGTCTTGGTAAGTCTGATGTATCTTCAGGGTCGTTTGAATACCATCCATGCCCGGCATCCGCCAATCCATTAGCACCATATCGTAGGGTTGGCCTTGGGCGACCGCGGTATTGATCATTTCGATGGCCAGTTTGCCATTGTCTGCCTCGTCGCTTTTCACCCCCAGATCGCTCAATATATTCACCAACACCTCACGGGCCAATGACATGTCATCAACCACCAGCACCTTAAGACCAGCAATCGCCGCCTTGTCTAGGGTAAAGACTTTATTTTGGCTGGCAATTTTGTCGACCCGCACGGTAAAGTGAAATATAGACCCTTTACCCAATTCACTTTCTAGCCAGATTCGACCGCCCATCAACTCGCACAACTGCTTTGAAATGGCCAGCCCCAGCCCGGTGCCGCCATATTTTCGGGTGACGGATTCATCTGCCTGAGAGAAAGACTTAAACATTCTGCCCTGTTGTTCTTCACTCATGCCAATGCCAGTATCAATCACCGCGCAGTGCAACAGCAGCTGCGATTCAAAGTCTTGCTCAATGGTCATTTTGATACACACCAATCCCTCATCGGTAAACTTAACGGCATTGTTGATGAGGTTGACGATGATCTGCTGCAACCTCAGCGGATCGCCGATCATCACCGGCGGAATATCGCTGTCGACATCAGTCACCAGCTCTATCCCTTTCATGTGCGCATTCATCGCGCTGAGGGTTATCGAGCGCGCCAATAAGCGGTCGAGGTTAAAGCGAATGTTTTCGATGCTCAGCTTGCCCGCTTCTATTTTAGAAAAATCGAGGATATCGTTGATCAACCCCAACAACGCTTCACCAGCGTCAACCACCTTTTCAATATAATCTTGTTGGCGGGCATTGAGTGTGGTTTTGAGCGCCAATCGACTCAGGCCAATCACGGCATTCATCGGGGTGCGAATTTCATGACTCATCTTGGCCAGAAAATCTGATT
>JABSOG010000938.1 GCA_013216025.1 Algicola sp.
CCTTACCATATACGCCGCAACGCGGCGTATATGCCGATCACGCCACCACCAACCTACTCCTCAAACGGCAACGTCAGCGTAAAACAAGACCCTTCCCCCAACACCGACTCCACTTTCAATTCTCCATTGTGCTTTTGCACAATCCCATAAGAAATCGATAACCCTAGGCCACTGCCTTCACCGACGTCTTTGGTGGTGTAAAACGGTTCATACAGTTTGTTCTTGGTTATTTCGTCCATACCGCAGCCATTGTCTGTTACGGTAATGATCATATTGTTTTCTTTTTTATTACAGCTGATAATGACTTTGCCCAGTACAATTTCTGATTCTTTGGCTAATAGTTGTTGTTGCTGTTTTAGGCGGATAGCATCACAGGCGTTGATGATGAGGTTGATAAAAACCTGATTCAATTGTGCCGGATAACAAAATAGTGAGATGTCAGTGCCAAATCGGCAGTCAAAAACGGCCACCTTGAGAAAGTTGGTTTTAACCAAATTGACTGTCGATTGCAGGCATTCGCCAACATCGACGATTTTTTTGCTGAACGAATCCAATTGAGAAAATGCCCGCAAGTCTTGGACAATGTTTTTAATTCGGTCTGAACCTTCTTTGATGGTACTCACATGCCGGTACAAAGGGGTAAATTGCTCACGAAAACTGGCCAATACCACCTCGTCAGCTTTATCGCCCGCCAAGGCGACAATGAATTTGTTGAGTTGCTTAACGTCAAAGGCGAGGTTTTGGGCGCTGACGTTGACAAAATTGTTGGGGTTGTTGATTTCGTGAGCGACCCCGGCGGTCAAAGTGCCCAGTGAGGCCATTTTTTCGGATTGTACCAGCTGTTGTTGGGTTTCGATAAGTTCGGCATTTTTTTGGGCCAATACCTGAGAGAGCTTTTCTTGCGCTTTAAACAGCGCGACAATTTCGAGGTGAGTGTGCACCCTAACCAGCACTTCTTCACGGCGGATGGGTTTGTTGATGTAATCTACCGCACCGACCTTAAAGCCGTCGATAATATCTTGAATATCGGTTTTGGCACTGACAAAAATAATGGGAATGTCTTTGGTTACTGGGTCCTTTTTGAGCATCCGGCAGGTTTCAAGGCCATCAATACCTGGCATCATGACATCAAGTAAAATGATATCCGGTAGGGTTCGGGGGGCAATTTTCAGTGCCACCTCACCGCTGGGGGCGGCAAAAATCCGGTAACCTTGTTCTTCGAGTATGCCCCGCAGCACGTCCATATTGGCTGGGGTATCATCTACGACTAACACTTTGGAGCCGGTTAAATCTATGTCATCATGATTCATGTGTATGGTTTTATTTGATCGGTTTTACAGACAAGGATAGTTCATTTTCTTGTGGTACGCAGTAGGGGATTCAAACGCTGGTTAGAGTCCTTATTGCTAACAGGGGGCAGTTATTGCTCTTCACCTTGTGCTTGCTCTTGATCATGCTCTTGATCGTGCTCTTGATCATGATAGGCAAACTCAACATCCAGCAAGTGATGAATACATTCGTAAACTGCCTCAATGCGAAAGGGTTTGGCTATGTAGTGATCAAATCCTTCGTTGAGATAATGCTCTACATCCGGTTGCATGGCGTGGGCGGTGACCACGATACAGCTGGGACATCTGTCTTTGAAATCGTGATGGATATGTCTTAACATTTTGATGCCGTCCATAATGGGCATTCTAATGTCGATGAAGACCAAGTCGGGCAAAGTGGTTGTTTGATGCAGTTGATTCAGTGCATCCAGTCCGTTCTCGGCTTCAGTGACCTCAATGCCAACCGCTTTGAGCATTTGCCTGAGAATGACGCGGTTGTCTTTGATGTCGTCGACCACCATTGCTCGAATGCAAACACCCGGGGCCAGCTTCATGGTCTGAATATTTCTGTCATGGCGAGATTTTATTGCACCATGGGCGTCGACCAGCCTCAAGGTAAAGAAAAACCGGCTGCCTTGATTGGGTTGTGAGGCCAGTTGTAGTTTGCCGCCCATTAAATCGACTTGTTTGCTGGCAATGGCCAAACCTAGGCCGGTGCCACCGTGTTTGGAGCCTTCGAGGGTCTGGCCGAACGCGGTGAATATTTCACCATGATCGCGCTCGTCGATACCCGGACCGTTGTCTGTCACCTCAAAGTGGTAATATCCGGGTTTTGGGGATGACAGGTGTAAACCCACGGTGCCTTTGCGGGTGAATTTGACCGCATTACCCAGCAGGTTAATCAATATTTGGCGCAGTTTGACCTGATCGCCATAAACCCCAATCGGTCGCTCGCATTGGCTTTGTAGTTGCCACTTTAAGTTTTTGTCGATACAGCGCCCCTCAAACATCACGCCAATGCCCTCGACTAAGTCCACCAGTTCAAAGTCTACCGGCACGAGTGTCATCGCATTGGCTTCGATTTTAGAAATATCAAGAATGTCGTTGATCACCTCCAGCAGGTGTTCGCTGGATTTGGCGATGATCCCCACTGAGTGCTGTTGTCGTTTGTCAAGTTTGCGATCTCTTTCGAGCATTTGGGTATAACCGAGTACGGCGTTGAGCGGGGTGCGAATTTCGTGAGAGATATTGGCGATAAAAATGCTTTTGGCCTGATTGGCTTTTTCGGCACTTTCGCGGGCCAGCTGGTCTTTGTCGTTGGCTTGTTTTTGCAACAGGTTAATGCGGTCGGCCAGCGCCAGCGACAATAAAATGACCTCAAGTGCTGAGCCAATTTGCACACCGTATTCGGTGATAAACACATTGGGCACCAAACCTTGGGCCAGCATGGCACGCAAGGCACCGCCGACCATTAATCCAACAAAGGCCAGTAAAAAAAATCGTGCTGGACGAAAACCCTGTTGATGGCTGATGATGGCGGCGGATAATACCGCCACAATAAAGACAAATTGGGTCGCGACAATCAAAGGTATAATAGCATCAGGACTCATCATCAGTGCAGCAATGACCTGCAAAAAACTTATCACCATCATCAACATAAACCCTTTGTACAGCAGTCGATTATGATCTTTGATGCGTAAAAAACGTCGGGCGAACAACAGCATCCAAATAGTGTAAAATGCCAGACAAAATTGCAGTGCCCGGTTGGCCCACCATGGGCTGTCGGGCCACAGGTATTGGTAGGCCAAGCCATTGATGCTGAGCATCCCAAGGCTGAAAAAACCAATATACAACACGTAATACAAATAGCTTTTGTCGCGTACTGAAAAATAAATAAAGGTGTTGTACAACATCATGACCAGCATGATGCCAAAATACAGGCCTAGGCCTAGTGTGGTTTTATTGGTTTTTTCAATAAAACGCTCAGACGTATACAGAGTGAGAGGCAATTGCAACGAGCCTTTGGTTTGA
>JABSOG010000093.1 GCA_013216025.1 Algicola sp.
AAGTCCGAAGGAAGATTTATCGACCTTACAGGTTGAAAATTAATATTACTAATACCACACTTTTGCAAGATTCTGCTCTTGTTCCAAATAACTTCTATGATAATCATCAGAATTCTCGTCGATAAATCGATGCGAAATTTTCCGATAACACAAAGTCTTTATCGCTAATTTTTTGTTGTCTTTTAAATGCAGTATGCCTCTAATTGGGATAATAATAATTGGGATAATGGATATAATTTGGACTCTCCAAGAGATCCGAAGAAAATTCATCCATTTTTCAAACGTGGGTCAGACAAACAATATACAGAAAGTTCTGAGAGACCAAATCAAATGTATATAGATGACATAAATGAAATTAGATTAGAAAATCCTTTTGTAGAAAAATTATGGCATACTGCAGATGGTGTGTATCGTGTGGTAGAATTCACAGATGGTATTCGAGTTCAAAGGCAAAAATTAGGCCCAGCTTTGCTGACAAAAAATAAATGGCGCCAAGCAACAGGCATAAAATGAGGTGTTTTAATTGCTTCATATGCTTCTCAAGTGCGACGGTAATATCAGCTTAGCACCTATTCTTACAGTCACTTACATTTGTTGATTTTTTGTTTCTTGGGCAGGCGTCTAATTAAACCATCATATTAAAAGGTGATTAGATATAACCCCACGTAATGGATGATACATACGGAAAAGTAATAGTTGGATAACTATTCATTAAAGGTGGGTTTTGTTGCGAGTATTGCATAGTTATTTCACGCCACCTTTTTTATTTTACAAAAGCTGATGAATAACAAACAGTTAACAACTATTTACAGTTTAATTTTATGCGCTAAAAAATCCTTTGTCGCTAAATTGGCGGTCCTTGAAATCACTCTGATTTGACGTTATGTGGGTTTTGTAATAGTTAATTGGCTCACTGTATTACAAACTTTACATCAGCTGCTGTATAAATAGCGAACAAGTCATTGATGTTGATTATATTGAGTAAAATCAAAGAGATAGAGTTTATTTTGTCAATTAAATAGGCGGCTGAAGAGTATGATCTAAAAAGGTATATAGCAAAAATAGGGTATTTGTAACAACAGGTATCAGCAAGTGGGGTTTTTATATCATCGACAGAGGGAACCGATGGGGGCTGTTTGCTGCGTTGCATAGTTATTTGGTAACTTCGCCGGGTGAATCGTCCAAAAACAGATAATCTAGGAATATAGTTACCTATGCAACACAAGCAAAAGCAGCAACCTATTCAACCCATGCAAAAGAAGCAAAAATCTTTCAATCGTACCGCAGTTGCGGTGTGTGTTTCGGTCGCCATATTGGCTGGCGTTGCCAGTTACTATGATAAAGCAACCGCGCAAAATGGCAGTTATCCATTAACGCAACAGCAGCACGCCTTTTTGGCCAACAAAAAAGCCAGCAAAGACGCCCATCCCAAGCGTTTTGATAAACCTCAGCAAGCCATCGACTTTTATGTCAAACAAAGGGCACCTCGGGGCAGTGACAGCATTGATAACCTCAAATATGGTGAGGCAATGTCGCATATCAATCAAATGAAACGTTATTCGATTAAGTCAGACAAAATGATGGCATCGAAAAACCAAATGCAACGCAGTGCCAATGTTGTAGGAAAAAGTCTGGTCACTGATGGACCTATTGAACCTGGTGTGGTGCAAGAATGGACAAACCTAGGCCCCGGCAACATTGGTGGTCGTACTCGTGCTTTGGTTATCGATCCTAACACGCCTGATACGATGTATTCGGCGGGCGTGACCGGTGGTGTATGGAAAACCATCGATGCGGGTGAAAACTGGTTGCCGCTTAACGACATGATGGTTAACCTTGCCGTGACTTCGTTGGTCTTATCGCCGACTGACTCAAATGTCATTTATGCCGGTACTGGCGAAGGCTTTTATAACAGCGATGCCATTCGTGGTGATGGTTTGTTTGTTTCTACCGATGGCGGCCAAACTTGGGCGCAACGAGCAAACACCGCTGGTAATCCAGATTTTCACTACGTCAATAAAATTGCGGCCAGTCATGTAACCGAAAATCGTTTGTTTGCAGCGACCCGCCAAGGTTTGTTTCGCTCAGATGATGCTGGTGTTAATTGGACCCACCTGATGGAAGTTGAAACGCCGACAGGTTGTTTAGATGTTCAAGTGAGAACTGATGCCGATGAACTGTTGGTATCGTGTGGTTCTTTTCTAACATCAACGGTCTATCGCAGTGCTGATGGCGGCGATACGTTTACGCCGGTTATCGAAGATCCATTGCTGGGCCGTACAACGCTTGCGTTTGCGCCGTCTAACCAAAATATTGCTTATGCATTAGCGGCCAGCAACAGTACTGATCCATCTACTTACAGCATGGGTTTTTACAAACTGTACCGCAGTGAAGACGGCGGCGCGAACTGGACTGTCAAAAACTCTAATGAAAATGAAAATCCAGTGAATACCTTGTTACTGTCCAACCCTATCTTTGGCCTTTTTCCAGAGTGTGGCTGGGGACCTGATCGCAGTTTTTACAATCAGGGCTGGTATGACAATATCGTTCAGGTTGATCCGATTAACCCAGACGTTGTTTGGACGGGTGGGGTAGATTTGTGGCGCTCAGATGACGCAGGTGCTAACTGGAGTGCAGCCAGCCGTTGGTGGACTGATGCGACTGATCCAAGTTTTGCCCATGCTGACCAACATGCCTTGGTTTTTCATCCCAACTACGATGGCCAAACCAATACCACGCTTTATGTTGGCAACGATGGCGGTGTGGTACGCACTCAAAACGCCAATGCTGACACACTGGGCATTGGTGGGATGTGTGGTGCGCCGGTTGAAAATGCGGTTGCTTGGACTGACCTAAACAACAACTACGCGATTACTCAATTCTATCATGGTGCTGTAATGCCAGATGGGACAGCGTACTTTGGTGGCGCTCAAGATAACGGCACATTATATGGTGACGATACATCAGGCAAACAAGATTGGGTGATGATAACAGGTGGCGATGGTGGCTGGGTGGCTGTTGATCCGCGTGACACCAACGTTCTCTTTACAGAATACACCGGATTGTCACTGCAACGTTTTGATCCTGAGCAGGCCGCTTGGGTTGGCGCGACCAATGGTATCGAGGGTGGTGCAGCCTTCCCGTTCATCACGCCTTTTATTATGGATGTGAATAGCCCAGACCGACTGTGGATTGGTAACGACCGCTTGTGGCGCACCGACGACCAAGGCGACAACTGGGTTCAGGCCAGTGCACCGACCTTAGATGAGTCGATTGTGTCTGAATGGGCGGTTGCGCCGGGTAATTCAGAGCGTGTTATTGCCGGTACCAACTCAGGATTGTTGATGATCAGCACCGCTGCCTCTACGGCCGATGCAACAACACAGTGGCACACAGTTAAACCGGCAGACGGTTATGTGTCTGACGTGGCCATCAGTCCAAGCAACAACTCTGTGGCCTATGCAACTTATTCAACTTTTGGTGTTAATCATATCTGGAAGACGATTGACGGCGGTGTCACTTTCAACGCAATCGACAACATGGGCGAAGCCAACGGATTGCCAGATATTCCGGTCAATACGATTGTCATCGACCCGTCGAATCGGGCCCGCTTGTTTGTTGGTACAGATTTGGGCATTTTTGTCTCGGTTGATGCCGGTAGAAACTGGTCAGCCGATGGCAGTGGTTTTGCCAATACGCCGGTCGCCCACCTTGAGATCAACAATGGCCAACTGTATGCATTTACCCATGGGCGCAGCGCCTACAGGGTTGACTTGTCGACCATGCCAGCCGCTTTGCCAGTTAAACTCAGCACCGATGAAGACACCGCTTTGGACTTTAAGCAACGCATGTTTAACGCGTTTAGCGGTGGCACACCAGCGTTTGAAGCCGTGGTGTTGCACGAGTTGCCAGCAAACGGCAAATTCGAGCTTAATGGTGTCGACATGACCGAACTGGCACCTATAGCAGTGACCGACCTCGATAACTTGCGTTTCGTTCCCGAGACAGATTTTAACGGTGACGTGACCATAGGCTGGCACGCTCAGGCAGGCGATGTGGCCACATCGACCAACAACGATTTGACCATCACCGTCAATCCGCTGAATGACGAACCCCTGTTCAACTTGCAAACCGGCACTTTATCGGTAAAAGCTGGACAGAACCAGTTTGTTACAGTGGCAACACCGGTTGTGACTCACATGCCAGCAGATGAAACCGACCAAACCGGCACTTACAGCGTGATACCCAGTTCGGTTAACTTCTTGAACGTGGCATTCAACCAGCAAACGGGTGAGTTGAAAGTTGCGCCTATTGCCAAATTGACCGGCACAGTGTCTTTTAGCATTACGGCCAACGATGGTCAGCCGTTGAACAACACGGCCAGTCAGACGGTGAGTTTTGAGGTTGAGAAAAAATCTTCAGGTGGTTCTATGGGCTTGTTTGCTCTGCTGGCCTTACCGTTGATTGCAATACGTAGAAGGTTGTTTGGGGTTAAATAACCGCTTTGGTTGTGCCCATCTCAAAACCGGGGGTTGATAATAGCTGGCGTTTTGGTTTACTATGAGCGCCACAATATTTATTGAAACCCAATCTGGGCGTTGTAATGTCTGAAAAACTGCTTGGCAAGCTCATTGTATGTAACGTGCTGCCAGAGCAACGACGCCCTTTCTCTATTGCACAACAGGCTTGGCATAAAACGGCATTAAGCCGGGGTTTTGTTGGCCAGCTGGGTGGCTGGCGACAAAATCAAACTGAGCCTGATAACCCTTCTGCAAATCAATCAGTGATCTTGGCACTATGGCAAAACCGCCAATGCTTAGATCACTTCATGAATCATCTGCACGATGAGATCTATGAGCAAAGTGCTCAAAAAAATACCTACCTTAACTGCAAAATTGCTTTTCTTAATCGATTATTGATTATTCCAGCCGAGCAGGGGAGTGAGTCTACTGTTGGTGCCAAACCCGCTTTAATGAGAATGTCCGATTGCGAGGTGTTACCCGGCAGAGTCGAGCATTTTATTGAGGCTCAGAAAAATGTGTGGAACCCTAACATGGCCCAAGCGAAAGGTATGATGGGTGGCCATTTTTGGCAATTTTCTGGTCAAGATGAAGCGCAATCAAACCGGTTTTTGGTGACTACCTTTTGGCAAGACCAAAGCTGTCATGACTTGTATGTTGAACAGCACCTGCCGTTGCTTAAAGTTCAGGCAGAGGTTGAGCTGGATATTAAGACCATTAGTGGTGGGGTTGTAGAGCTGGAGCAGAGCTGGCGGATATAGGTGTAAGGCCGAGATGTCGGACCAAATCAAATATTATTGCCATTATGTTGGTATTATTAGTAAACCGATATAGTATGTTTTCTGGACTGTTTAAACTTTACTTAAACTTTGTTACACTGCGGCCCGTCGAACTCGCTAAAATGGAAAGTGGTAGTCTGTTGCTAAAGAAGCAATAGATAAGGAAAGTGGTAGTCTATTGATAATGAAGCAATAGCTATGGCTAGTCATTTATCCTCCTTAAATAATTCACTAAAAATCAAACCTACTGATAATCGGCAAGCCTTTTTGGCTTTAACCGTTGCTCGGTCTTTTTTATAAACTGGAGTACAAATGAAGCACATTATTTTTTCAATCATATTATTGGCATTTACAAGTTCAGCTGTGGCTGAAATGAGTTGGACCGATGGAACTTATATGGGTTCTGGCATACAGGTGTTGGATGTTATGCCCCAGTGGGATTACAAATACGTGACATTTCTGGGCGGCGATAACAAACGGTATTACTATGATTGGTCTACTGGTGAAATGACGATTAGAGCCCAGACGATATTGAATATGTTAATGGCAGCACAAGTGTCTAAGAAGAAAGTCAGTATTTATAGAACTACTGAGGCTAAGAATCACGGTTGGCATGAGTTTTATCACATTCGTTTACATGATTAATAAATCGGCGTAGAGTGCGCTGTGTGCTAGGGGTGTATATTTAATCGGTTTATAGATCGTAGGGGCAATCCCCCGTGATTGCCCTTGAATGCGCAACTCATTGAAATATATGATAACCCATAGATGGGCTGACACGGGGGTCAGCCCCTACGTAGGCCATTTCGACCTTTCTCGACAGACTGCTGACCCCCACAGCCCTTAACGCTTCTTTCCTTTCTTCTTCCCCGGTTTTGTTAATTTCTTAGGTGCTGATTTTTTATCTTTATTGCCATGTTGCTCTATATATTTTTGCACATAAGGATCTAAATCAATGCCGTCTGGCAACGGATAGTCTTTAGGGTCGTACTCTGGCTTATCTGTCACTCCGCGCAGCTGATCAAACTGATATTGCAAATAACGAAGGTGGTATTTTTCGGCCGTGGCTATGCCAGTTTTTACTATTGCACCAAATTCTTCTCGATTTTGTTGTCGTAGGAATTCTGCGTAGTAATAATGCGCTTCGGCATAACGGTAGGGGGCGAGCAATAAGTTGTCTATTGCTTTTTTGAAATAGGACTCTTTCTTGTCATTATTGGTTTCACTAAAAGTACAAATTAATGCTTTAAGGCCTGCGGAATTCCTGTCATAGGAAGTTAGTTCGGTAATTTGGATCTTACTCAGTGGTTTTATTTTTGCTCGTATATAACTATGCTCAATTCTTTGGCGATCTTTATGATGATGTTGTTGGATAAGCTTATCCATGTTCTTTGCCAGCTCAAGATTGAACGTCATTTTTATTTCTATGTCAGCAGTTGATCGAGAAATAAGGTTGTTGGCTATCTGCGCGTTGAATGCGCCATGAAAGAAAAACAAACCGATGGAAGATGATTGATCCTTACTGGGGTTCATTGTTTTCATATGCTCAGGCAAGTCGATTGCCAATAGGCTACTAATATCAAAGATAGCGTCTATTACCATAGTTCCCATGTTGAGGTCAATGAGATCCTTTACAAAATAAGAAAATTGACACGTGACGTTATTTTTAAGTGCATCGAAATTTTCACGTTTATTCGTGGATAAGGAAATGCCTTCAATCCATATTTGAATTAGTTCACGATATTCTCCATCAAACAAAGTAATGCATTTTTGAAGTTGGCTCTTTAGTGCTGGTAATTCTCCAATAGCGCCTATTAGTTTAAAGGCTCGGGCAATATGAGACATACCATCACTAGAATTTCTCTTCACAAGCCCACATAGTTCAATGCTCTTAACTAATGTGGCCAGCATGTTATCGGCCATGTATAGAGCAATCCTTCTGTCTACGTTAAGAATCATATCTATACATAAAACCAGCACTTCTTGAAAGCGAAAGGCATCCAGCATCAGCGAGTCTTTCGCCGGATGCGAAGCCAGTTTTCTTTCGGCAAACTTGCCTACAATCGATTGCAAAGTCACGACTTCACCATGATTCTCTACCATCGATTTATTCTGTAGGGCACGGATGGTTCGATCAGTCACTGTGGTATCGACTTCCATCTTTTCCTTTTCGGCCCAATTCTGAACTTGAGTAAGGTTATCAATCGCTAGGCCGCTTGGAAATGTTGACAGTAAAAGCAATGCCGTTTGTTCTGCTTCACTCAAGTTTTTATAGGAATATGCAATCGACCCATAGATAGAACGCTTACGAGCGATATTGGTATCCGATTTAGCGTCAAAAGCATGGAGATCATCCTCTGTGGTTTTTTCGAATACATCGTCTTCCAAATCGGCTTTTAAAGAGGCAAGACTTTTTCCTTGGGGCATATTGGCCGTGACCAACTTGATGGCCAGCGGGTTGTTGTCGAGCAGGTTTTCGATAATTCCTTCGCGTAACAGTTTGGCCTCTGCATCGCTCAAGTCGCCGAGCTTGGCCTGCTGAACAAAGTAGTCGAAGGCTTCACCCGGGGTAAATTGGCGAAGCTCATAGGCCGGGTCTTCTCCTTCTATTTTGCTGAGTTCTCGGGTGGTAATTACTACCGTAGCGTAGTTGCTCATACTTTGAATGAGCGCTAAGCAGGCATCTTTGTCGTCGATGTACAAGAGCGTTTCGAGGTTGTCGAGTATAATTAACCGCTCTGTTTTGTCACAATCCCGAACCGTCGAGGCACTAAACTCGTCATCATATTTACAGTTAAATGCTGCGGCGATTTGATGGGTAAAAGTGTCGATACTTTCTATAAACTCACAATCAACAAAGTGGATCCCTTTGTTAAAGTATCCCCTTTGCGCCAGTTCATAAGCTACCTTTTTAACCAAAGTGGTTTTGCCTATACCGCCAGACCCTTTGACTGTGAGCACGCCGACGTCTCGAATTAGGTCGATGAGTTTGCGGCAAATATTCTCCAAGTCATTATGTCTGCCCACCAAGCCCTTTAAGTTGTTGGGATCAACGGCCAATGGCAGCGGGCTGGTGTTGTAGCGAATGCCTTTGCCGTTTTTAATGTCATAACACTTGGTCAGTTTGAGTTGGTCCGGGTTGTAAGCAACGGCCCTTTCGATTTTGCCAAACTTGGTTTTTTTAAACAGTTCAAACAAAGCCTTTCTGCATAGATCTGAGTCTTGTGTTGTCAGCAACAGGCTGGGGTGTTTTAGCGTAAACTCTGCTTCGGGCAGCTTGTCGAGCAGATAAAAGACGCCGTTAAGCGCATCGGCATAAATCGCCTCTTCTAACTCTTCAATAGTTAGCTTTTGACTACTCAAATAATCATCTTCAATCAGCAGCCTATCTTTGACAACCCGAGATAAAATAAAGATGTATTGGTATTCATCTAAGTTATTGAGGTGATCGACGGTTAAGCTGAAATGGTCGATGTCGGCATCTATTTTGTCAAAGTGACTGAGCCAATGACTGTAGTCCTGCTCATTGTTGATGGGGTTGGCGGTGAGTACGGCCATTTTGATTTTGGCCGGTTTAGCGTCTTCTAATTTTGCCGCCGTGGTGCGTGGGTTTGCTGATTTGTCACTTTTGACATGACTGGCAATTTCTTTAACCAACTTGACCAAGGGTTCGCCGAAATCTTCATAAGTAATGAGCTTAAGTACATCACCGTCTATTTTTGATTGGATATTGGCTAGCTGCGCTTGGCGGACTAACGCAAAATGAGGGCCTGTGTTATCACCGAACAGGGTTTGTTGGTATTTTATTTCGGCCAGCAAATCGGCATCATCCATGCCGCAGCCGATAAACAACAAGTGACGTTGTGCGCTTAGGCTTTTAAGCGTTTGCAACGCGGCTTCGTACTCAGAATTCAAATGCTCTTCGGTGGCATAAAGCTTTGCATAACCTTGTGCCGTCAATACGATTTTGGCGCAGTCATCAACATGACCATGTAAATGCCAAACAGTTGGTTTGGTATTACTGCCTTTTTGAAAATCGGCCAATTCTGCTTTGTTCGAATTGGTAATTACCGAGATATCAGCGCTTTGTGCAGCCCAAGTTAGTATTCGGTCATAGTTAAGGGTGATAATTTGTGAGCTAAGCTGCCATATCGTTTTGGGCAAATCGGCTGTAGTCATATCAAGGCTGGCCAGCTTCGGGTCAAACTGTTTCTTAAAAAACTGAGTCCATGGTGTGCCTTTTAATCCTTTATACGCAAAATCTGCTGCCTGTTGATAATTCGATTGCTTTAAGAGGATTCGAACCATCGTTGCCTGATCTGCATTGCTTTGTTCGTCTAGCTCATCAGCCGCACGCTCTAACAAGCCTTTCCAAGTAGGGAATACCGTTTTCTTAGCTTTGTTCTTAATGGAAATAGAAACCCCTGCGCCGACAATTGGCAATAGGGTGCCAGCTTCGGCTGCAACAGTCAGGCTTTTGGGCAATTTTGTCATGGGTATTGGTTCTTGGTATTACTATTGTTGTTGACGATACTAAACCAATTACCACTATTTAAAAAGAGGGGACTTTTGTTAAACGTTTGATGTTTTACGCCGCAGCCTTGTTAATTAATATCGACTCACGGCCCTTAAAATAGGTGACACTAAAAATAATCCGATTGCTGTCATAGGCGGCATCTTGAATCCAACCTTGCGCAGTGTCCAAATCGACTTCTGTATACTCTGGAATGAGAATATAGCATTTTGGGTATTTTTTGATTAGGTCATATAGGTCATCCCACGCATCTAACCAGATGTCTTCTTGTGCCAAATTACTTAATGTCATTGTATTAACGCAACCCTGCAACCTTCATGTTGACGTGCAACCTACAGCATGAGGGCCGCGCTTGATACTACTCAGTGTTAATAGCTGGCATGATCTGCCAGTTCATCAAGGCACCTCATCACAGATAAACTGGCTTCTTCCATGGCTGCCAGGTGTTGAACCGCTTGAGGTTTGTTATCGGCGGCAATCAGAGCCAATGCTTCAACACCGTTTCTGTGCACTGCTTTGTGGGGGGCATCCAACTGCCTGAAGGATGGTAGCTGGCCGTAATGTTGTAAACCAAATGTTTGATACCACTTGCCTAACCGGCACATGGTGTGGTCTGCAAATTCATTTATCGACTTGTGGCTAGCACCTGCCGCTACGGCATAAACATCGCCTTTCCAAACGATATGGTCCAGTTTTACTGTCTGGATAAAGGTCCTTAATGAAGCATTTGTAATGGTCTCTTTCATTGATGTGCAGCAATCGATAATTGATCCGTAATCAGCTTTGAGTTTACCAACCCCATCTGAGAGTAGATCATTACTGTTTTTGATATCATTAACCGAACTGGCGGTTTGAGTGGTTGACTTGATGATTTCGCCTACCAAATCAGAGACTTCGCTGGCTGATGTACTGGTATTGTTGGCCAGTGACCTGACTTCGTCTGCGACCACACTGAATCCTCTGCCTGCCTCCCCGGCGCGGGCAGCTTCAATGGCCGCATTTAATGCCAGTAAATTGGTCTGATCAGAAATACTAGAGATAGTCGATACAAAGGTATTGATGCTGTCAGCCTTTTCTGACAAACCTGAAATGTTCTCTGTCATGCCGCCCATTTTCTGGGTTAACCCCTGCATTTGACCCACAATGTGTGTCAGAGAGTCACTTGACATATCGAGCAGAGAATTGATTTTGTCGCTTGATTTACTTTCAGACTCAATGGCCTGATATGAAGACAGTACTGTTTCCCTTACCCCTTCAACATGGCCGATGCACTCAATGGCATATTTAAGCAACATTTGTTCAAAGTGGATATCAGGGTTGTCCAGTGCCGTTTCGACCTGTTGAGATAAATCTCTGTTATCTTGTTCCAAACTGTCATTTTGACGTTGTAACTCGCTGACTTTTCGTTGCAAGTCATCATGTTGTTGGCGCAGCAGGCCATATTTTGAACGTAAAACAAACATAAAAATTCCTTTCGACCGGCAACTTGGACATAAGCTGCATTCAGGTAGTTGATACTACTGGGCTAAAGGGTTAAATACCAGAAAATGATGCTATAGAAAGGCCGCTTGGGGGCTTGGTATTATTGTGTAAGATATTAAATCAATTGCGACTATATAAAAAGGGGGCAGATTGTGTTGAAAATACCGGTCTGTTAGACCGGCAGAATAATGGTGTTGCGTGTTAACACAGAGGGTAATTTTCGCAAGCGGTTTGACCAAAGATTGGTCCGTCACTGACTGATGTTTGCTGTACTGGCTCAAACTCTGTGGCTTTGATTTCGTTGGCTGAATTAGCCAAAACGGCAGACGAACCAAAAACAGTAGCGGCACTGAGGCTGACGATTAAAATGGCTTTAGTGATAACTTTCATAAATATAAATTCCTTGAATATAAGACACATCATTGTTGCGGATGAATAATAATCACAACATTCGAGCGCGTATGATAGTCGATATTTGGTGATATTAGAAGCAGTATACAAATGAAGTGATTTTTAATCCGCACGCATACAATAAGTCAAGTTGATAGTAAAATGAACTTGGTTCATAACCATTGAAAACATAGGGGGGCTTGGCCCACTTGTTTAACTTGACTTACATATATAGTGATTGTTACTTTACCGGGCATCTTAACAATTCACGTTAATATGTGTTACTTGTGCAATCAATAGAGTATTAAAATGACATGAAGGCATTCAAATTTGTTAATAAGCAATCTTTGAAGGAGTTTCAGGCTTTACCCGACAAAGTCCAAATACGTTTTGCCAATGATCTTAATGCGATATGCCAAGGTAAAGCGCCGTTCTCAAAATACAAACACCTCAAAGAAAGTGTCGGTATTGGTGCCATTGAGCTGATTGAAAACGGCAAACCCGCCTATCGATTGATCTATGTCGCTAAGTTTAATGACATCGTTTATATTCTCCACTCTTTTACTAAAACAACCAATGGTGTTGACCGACAAGCGATGGATACTGCGAAAAAACGCTACAAACTCATGAAACAGATGCTCACCGCCTAAATTATATCAGCACTGGTATATATATCAGCATTGGTATATATTATTGGCAGTAACTAATAAGGCCAAATAGAATGACACTTAAATTTGACAATATTTTTGATGCAGTAACCGATAACAAGGCTCAGGCATCCGAGTTTCAAACCCGCTCTGATTTAATGATTGCCATCCGCGACATTATTACTGCGAAAGAATGGTCCCAAAACGAAGCCGCTGAACACATGGGGCTAACTCAACCACGGGTAAGCGATTTGGTTAATGGGCATATTGAGAAATTTAGTATAGATAAATTAATCAATTGCTTATATCGCATCGGGTTTCGTTTTAAACCTGTTTTTGCCGATAATCAATTAACGATGACGGTTGAAACGGTTGCTGCAGAATAACAATAGTAAACAGCGACAATTCGGGCCAGCGTAGAATTTCCCTTAAATATTAGCCATTCAGCTCATCCTAAACATTATCTTGTTACAAATCTAAGTATCTACTTTTTCCCTATTTCTTGAGTCTTTCTAACCTTTGAAATATAATGACGTCCGCTGTTTTTATGGATTTTTGTTTGCACTTTTTGGTGCTGTTAAAGGTGAGGTTTAATGAAAAAACGTTGTACTGTTTCTCTGACTAAATTGTCTCTAGCGATGTTTGGCGTATCCTTCGCAAATTTGAGTTTCGCTGCTGACACCCAAATGTTATCCGCCAAAGATACCATTCACACAGTAAATAAAAGCATTCAAGCCGGTCAACCGTTATTAAAAAGTCTGGGTTCGGATATTGAACTCAAAGCCATCCTTTCAAGCCAAAAACGAACCCAAACCCTCAACCATCAACGCTATCAACAAACTTATCGGGGTATTCCTGTATGGGGCCGCCAAGTTGTGTTGCATACCAAAGCAGATGGCACGCTCAGCAAACTCAATGGTACTGTTTCTCGTAATATCAGCGCCGATTTATCTGCAATAAAGGCCACCATTCCTGCGTCTAAAGGCAGTGATGTGCTCGCGCAGTTTATCAGTCAGGTTTCTCAAGAACTCAATCAAGAGCCAATCCCTTGGCAAGTCAGTCAGCAACAAGCCAAATTGATCATCTATATTGATGATAACGATACCGCTGTTTTGGCTTGGCACGTTGAGTTTTTCTATCAAACCGAAGCCGGGCAGGTGGGTAAACCGATTTTTATTGTTGATGCCAGCCCTTTTAATGTTAAGAAAAACACCGTGCTCAAACGCTGGGACAACCTGCAATATGCACAGGCAACGGGCCCCGGTGGTAACGCAAAAATCGGTCAATACGAATATGGTGTAGACAAACCAGCACTTGAAGTCACCCGCATAGGTGATACCTGTACGCTTGAAAACGAAAAAGTTAAAACCCATGATGCACAACACGTCTACGCGCTTGACCAAGGTGAGGTGTTTTCATTTGAGTGTTCAAGAAATACCTACAAAGCCATTAATGGTGCGTATTCGCCGTTAAATGATGCACACGCCTTTGGTACAAACGTATTCGACATGTTCAACGATTGGTATGGGGTGTCACCGCTGGGCACTCAGCTACAGCTTTACGTGCACCATGGACACAATTATGGTAATGCGTTTTTCAACGGCGTATCATTTACTTTTGGTGATGGCGCTGACGTGCATTATCCCTATACCGTACTCGATACGGTGGGTCACGAAATAGCCCATGGTTTTACCTACAAAAATTCAGGGCTTATTTACGGTGGTGAATCTGGCGGTATAAATGAAGCATTTTCGGATATCACCGGTGAAGTCGCTGAGTATTATGTCACAGGGACTACCGATTGGTTGCATGGTAGTGATTTAAGAAAGGGCGATAGGGCAACACGGTATATGGCCACGCCTGAGCAAAACAATCGGGCTATCGGCCATGCCAAAGATTATTTTGATGGCGTGGAAAAGCACAGTAGCAGTGGGATTTTTAACCGAGCGTTTTATTTGCTGGCCACCACCCCGGGCTGGGATCCCCACAAAGCATATGACCTGTTTGTTGCGGCCAATCAACATTATTGGATTGAATCAAGCACGTTTGTTCAGGGGGCTTGTGGGGTGATTAATGCCGCACTTGACGTTGAGAGCGGCATTAGTGTATTTGATGTCGACCAAGCTTTTATTCAAGTGGGTGTAGTGTGTAATAACTACCCTGTCACAGACAGCGATGGTGATGGTTTGCCTGACTTTTGGGAGTCACGTTATGCGCTCGACCCTGCCAATGCGCAAGACGGAAAACTCGATAGTGACAACGATGGCCTAACCAATGTTGAAGAGTATCAATTAGGCACGATACCGAATAATGTTGATAGCGATGGTGACAACCTAAGCGATAGCGACGAGTTGAATACCCACGAAACAAACCCCTTATTGGCTGACACCGATGCTGACAAACTGCCGGATAATTGGGAAGTCGCCCACGGCTTTGACCCCTTGGTGGTCAATGACGTCGCAACCGACAGTGATAATGACAGTTACAGTGACTGGATAGAATTTAAAGCAGGCACTAACCCCAAAGATATTAACGATTCACCTGTACAGATAGCACAACATTTCGAGTCTTTTGAGGGCAGTGAACTGCCAGCAGGTTGGCATATACCCGCTGACAATAATCTTGGCTGGCAAATTGATAACGAAGCCGCATTACGGGGCAAGCAAAGCCTAAAAGCGCTGGGGCAAAATAGCAATCAAGCCAGCATCATTGAGTGGAGCGGTTATTTTGTCGCTGGTGAACTCAGTTTTGATGTGACTCAAACGTTGGAACATCCTGAGCCTGTCGCCATATATATCGATGATGTGCTGTACGCTTACGTCAATTCAACGCCAGCCCAATGGCGTGGTGTACACATTAATCTAGATAAGGGTTTTCATACCATCGGTTTTAGAACTTATAAAAGTTCGGCCAGCCAACAGATCAGAATCGACAATATTCGTTACTTTCAAACTGCTGCCGATGCGGATAACGACGGCATGTATGACCGCTGGGAGTTTGATCATGGTCTAAATTTTAACGACCCCTCAGACGCCGCGCTAGATGGTGACAATGATGGTTTAAGCAACCTAGAAGAATATCAGGCGCAGACCAATCCCAACAATCCCGACAGCGATGGTGATGGTCTAATTGACGGTGATGAGATTAATGTTTATGGCACCAACCCAACCAGTAATGATTCTGACAATGATGGTTTAAGTGACGCAGACGAACTCAATGTTTATCAAACAAATCCAATGCAAGCCGACTCTGACGGCGATTTGATGCCTGACGGATGGGAAGTCGCCAATGGGTTTTCACCCACTGAACATAACCCTTATATCGATACAGATGGGGATGGTGTGATTGATTACGACGAGTATTTAGCTGGCACATCGCCCCATGATGCCAGCGCTGCACCGGCGTTGATTTACACGACGACGATAAACTTTGACAGTAATAGTTTGCCTGATTTTTTGACATCACCAGAGGATTCTGATGGCAATTGGCAGTTGAGTAATGAACATAGTAAGTCACCAGATTATAGTTTGAAGAGTGGTTTTCCCGCTGTTGATAAGCAATCTGTTGTGCAATGGACTGGCTATTTTAGTGCCGGAGAGGTCAGTTTTGACTACAAAATAAGCACCCATGTCGATAGCGCTTTCAGTTTCACTATCGATGGTCATGAAAGTCTCGGTACGAGCGGCGAGCAAGATTGGACGCTCCATAAGCAGGCGCTGTCTCAAGGTATGCATACGCTGCGTTGGACCTACATTAAACGCCATGTTCAGGATGGTACTTCAGCAGCGGTTTGGTTAGATAACGTGATGTTTATTTCTCAAAGTGGTGATGGGTCTCAAGACAACACTTTGATTGCAGACATCGAATTTGTCGATGCTACGATGGCAAACTGTGTTTCGACTACTGCCAGTGATAATGGCTGGACAACCGTTGATCAAATGACTGAACTTGCCTGCAAGTCTCAGAATATCGTTGATGTAAGTGGCATCGAAAACCTAACGGCACTAACCAAACTGGATTTAAGACAAAACCACATCAAGGATATTACCCCGCTGGCTGGGTTGACCGCATTAACCCAATTAAAATT
>JABSOG010000939.1 GCA_013216025.1 Algicola sp.
CGCCTGTTGCTCATCTTGAGATAGGTCCAGTCGCGCACTCAACAGCGCCATCAGTCCATGGCGGTTAAAGGCCTCAGCACCAGACGTTTCAGTTAATGACAATAGGTCAATGGCGCGGCCCCGTTGCTGCGTCAAGCTGTCTTGCATTTGTAAATAGCGGGTTTTGGCGTCTAAATACTGTTGTGGCTGCTGCCCCAACAACAAACGGTCAACAAAAGTTTCGTTAAAACGCGCCAACAGATGTGACAACAACCGGTTGCGCCGTTCAAGATCTGCCGTTGGGTCACTCTGAATTTGCGACAGCCATTGCAGGTCAGCCAGTTCGCTGAAGTCGTGCTGCTGGCTGTCTGCCAATACCTGCGCACAATAACTCGTTTGAGGTTGATTTTGGGTCACCGAAAAATGACGATGCACACTGGTCAATTGCGCCATGGTGTTGGCCAGCATCTGATCGAATATCAACATAAAGGCACGTAATTGCTGGGCCTGCGCTTTGCGTTCAGTCGTGGCCCCTAGTGGCAAACGCAGCTCACTGATGCCATAAACCTCCGGCAGTTGTGTACCAAGCCCTTGATAAGGCGGCAATTCGGATGGGATCACAGCATTGTCGATAACCCCAGGCAGGGCAGCCAAATGCCTTGCTTGCTGCGCCTCGTTGGTTATCTGTGCCAGATGCCCAGCAACCAGTATCAGGTCTGGCACCACCGCCTGCCCCTGTTTGAACAGCGCTATCGATTGATCTGCCAAGGGGGCCAAACGCAGTGCTCTGGTCATGTCCAGCGGCATCACCCATTCAAAAAGGTCATCTGGTTGGGGAGCCCCAGAATGCGAAGCCATTAGCAAAGGCATGTCTTTGACGCCATCGATGGCCAATATCAGCGGGTTTAAATCAGACAAATTGAGTGCTTGTTTTTGCTCTGCATTAGCCAAATCAGCATCGAGAATAAAGCCGTTTTCAAGCAGCGGACCACTGTAAATGGTTTCGATCGGGTGACCGGCCCCCAGCAGTTGCGCCAATGAATAACGGGGCACTTGTGGTTCAATAAACTGCTTAAGGTTAAAGTACAATTGCGCCAATATCCGCGCTGCATCCGCGTCTTCGGCCAGTTCAATTTTGCCCCTCAGGTAAACAAACTGATTTTGCAGCACTTCAATGCCGCTGATATCTTCTGCTAGATTACGTGCGCCATAAAAAGCCCCTCGAACTTGTTCAGCTAGGGTTTGTGGCTCAGTCGCCAAATCTGGCTCAGGTTCGATCACTATCTGGTGCAAACCTTTTAAGTACAAAGGCACACTGCTAGGTTGCGCGGTTAACGAGCGCCTTTGCTGATCGACATCTAGATAAAGCGTTGCCTGATCTTCAGGGTTTGGCAGTATCCAGGCGTTACGCACGCCATCGATATCAATCAGTAATTTACGCATATCAAGCGCGGTAATAGGTTGACTGGTTAATATGGCTTGGGGGCTGAACATCGCCTGATCGGCCTGCTGCACCGGTGTCCCGGCAACAGACAGGGCCATCAGCTGTTCGATATCCAGCTCACTGTGGCGTTGCAGTTGTTCAATGCCATAACACAGGGTTTCGAATAACGTCAGACCCGGGTCGTTGAGATCAAAGTTTTGCCACAGTGGTTGGCTGAGCTGTTGCAAATAGGCCAGACCTTTTTCGCGCAGCAGCGACCAGTCCACCTCGGTGTTTGGTTCGGGTGTAAACATGAGTGATACCTGATGGTTTAAGATTGTTGGATTTTAAGCGGTGATGTTATTGTTCGGTTTGACTTTGAGGTTAAGGCTAAGCCGCTTTTCCAACGGGAAAAGACAGCAGAAAATCAACCAGTTGTGGATAATCGTTGTTTTGGGACAACAGCTGCCCCACCAATTTCACGACGTCGGCGACATCTTTGTCAAAGGCATACTGCGGTTTGATGTTCAAGCCACTACGGCGGATAAAGTCAGGCATTAGCAACAAGTTACCCAGTACAGACAGGGCATGATATAACATGACCCCACCAAAGTGTCGCTGCCACTGCTCATCGGTGATGGTCAGTTGTCTCGCTTGGCTATATTGCTGGCGGTAATACTGTGGCGAACCCGCGATAAAATGGCTGCATTTACGAAAATACAGCCCCTTTTTCAGGTTGTATTCAATCTTGCCAAAATACACTATGGCCATCTCTTGCAGACAATGACCATATTCACATTGCTCAAAATCCAGCAGATAGAAGATCTTGTCCTTGACCACCGATTGTCTGCGGGAAACGAAATCATGATGCAAAAATGCCTCAAACATATCCGGCTGGTTGATCACCTGCTGAATTTCATTCAGTTCTTTGGTTATTTGTTCACTTGGTGCAGATAAGTGTTTTAACAGCCAGTCGCTGCCCACTTTAAAATGCAGTGAGCGATCGCTGATAGCCAGTTTGCCAGTATTGTCTTTGGGCAATCCCGAGCGTACTTTTAGCTGTTGGTATTGTCGCTTTTTGCCATAACTGGCCGCATGTAGCTGGACAAAACTATTGAGCAACATTTTATGGGCCTGCGCCTCTACAGCAAAAACATAGTCATCCTCGCCCAAATCTTCGATTATCAAGACCCCAGGTGCTGCGCACAACAGTTGGGGGGCGTTGTAAAAGTCTGTTCTAATATGCTGTAAAAACTGATAGTGACAGCTTTCGTATTGTAGCTGTATCGGAATTTCATCAGTGGGCTGGTGCAAAAGTCGCTGCCAATCCATATGTTTAACAATAATGGACTGTCGTGAATATCCATCGACAAACACCCGACTGACACCAACGCCTTGTTTGGTTTTAAGCTGTTCAACCGCCGTTACAACCACCCCCTGCAATCCTGTTCTTCGGATGATTTGTTGTACAACATCATTGGTTTTGATCATCTGTTTAACCGCCATCTCAGGTTTTCATAATATAGTACAAAGCAACATATGCAGGCCTGTTCTCGTGAGATACGCCTTCACCACTGTCTTGGATGGATATACCTGTTGTATTTGCTTGGGTGCCTGTAAGTGTGGTGGTTGGTGCCCACACAGCCAGTGAACTATCATCCATATCAGTACTTGTTTGACCAAGGTGGTATGAATTAAGATGGCTATGACCAGGGTCTACAATTTCATGATTATGTGACGGCATTTCACTGGCTTTGAGGGCGACATTATTTTCTCCACCCTGAGCTTTTAAGGTATATTCACTACTACTGCTATCGGCACCGGCAATGAACTTTTGACGAAGATCTGGGGTTGAATTACTGCCGTCACACAATACCCAGCCAGTGGGTATACTCCTGCCAGACCACATAAAAATCGCACCAATGGGCAACACGGCGCTGATATCAACACCCAG
>JABSOG010000940.1 GCA_013216025.1 Algicola sp.
TGTGAAGTGCGCAAACGTAGAAAATCTTGGCGTAACACTCCATGAGCCAGTGTCAGGCGATAACGCGTTGCCAATCTGGCGGGATCAGCCTCGGCAGGTTGACCCAGTGCCGTCTTGTTCGGCCACTGTTGACCGGGCACTGCATAGTGTTGCCCGGTGCCAAACAAGGTTTGTCCACCGTGTAGTCCAACCCACTGCTTATTATTGTAATAATGCAAACTGGTGGTGTAATCCAGCGTACTGACATCCGCCACATTGTCATCGCCGATGCGGCTGTAATGATGGTAATGTAGCGCCATATCAGGCAGTTTTAGCGCCAAGCCACTGTCAGGGTCGCTCACTGGCGACCATTGATAGTCGATGCTCAGTTGCTCCAGCGGTTTACCGCAAAGTTCGGGATGGCTGAATTCAAAACCGGCATCAACCTCGGGCAAATGGCCAAACAATGAAAACGGGGCATCGGTATTGACCAAACCAGTATCGGTTCTGGCCCCGGCGACACTTATGCCACTAACCTCTACCGTTAATTTCGCCTGTTCAATGATAACGGTGCGAAAAATATCATATAAAAACACATTTTTTTGATTGATGGTGCCATGGTCCTGAACAAACTCGGGGTTAAGCACCATTTTTAAAGCGGGTTTGGCAACTGCACCGTTGTCGGCTGTTTTTAGCGCAGCAATGGGTGAAAAAGCTGCGGATACACTCGCTTGCAGCCGTATTGCCGAGGTTTTTACCGCCGCTGGCGGATACAATCCACTTTGGTGTCGCAATGCGGTGACAGCTGCCTGTTCAACCTCGGCTTCATGAGCGTTGATAGTTTGCTTGATGGTGAACAACTGACCAGTGCCCAACAATAACTGCTGGTCGGCACTGTCACTGTTAAAGGGCTGGTGCGCGCCAATGTCGATCAGTACATCCTGATCTGGGCCGATGTAACTGAATGCCAGACCATTATAAACCGCCTGTTTGACAATATTGCCCGTCGATGTCAAAGGTGAACTGGTGCGTGGTTGAATGCGTGGCGAGCTATCACTGAGAACGAAACCACTGTGCTGATCTAGCGCCAACCACTGGTCAAACAAACGACCAAGCTGGCAGTGGGCAGCCAAGTGTGGGAAGTGTATCACCAGGTTGGGCGCGCCCAGCGTTTCAATCACGTCGATGCTAAAATCGTCACTGTCTGTGGCTACCCTGTCTTTGGCAATCATAGTCAAATGAGGCGTACCACTTGACTCACTGGCATAATCAATCTGCAAGTAAGGCACTGCGGCGGTGCGCAAGCGATAGAATTTTTTGGCGCTGGCGGTTAATTTCAGCTCTGTCTGCGCACTCACCTGCCAACTGCCCTTGCCCGCCATAGTCAAGGCAAATCCCCAGCTCTGGTTATCTTCTAGCTGCTGCCAATCGTGCAACAGTTGTTCGACCGTGCGATGGGCAACGATGGTGGGAAAATAAACCGTCAGCACAGCGGCATCTTCCAGCTCATCACTATGATAATCAAAGCGATAGTTACTGGTTGGCTCGCTGACAAATTGTTTCTGGAAAATCACTCGGGCAGCAGACTTTTTGCTGATATTGGCGGCAAGGGTATAATTGACCTTTACTCCGTTGTCACCCACTTCGCCAAGCTCTGCGACTTTTACCAGCGAGTATAACCCGCTATTCACTGTTGCCGCACCGCTACCCTCTAGACTTAATTGGTGCGCCAACGCATCTGTCGGATTTAATTGCTGCCAACTTGCCCAGCCGCTAACCAATTGGTCGACGGTGATGGCCACAGTGTCAGGCAGCAAAACCTTGATATTGCCCTGCGGTTGCTGTGAAAATTCGGCCACACTGACATCTGCCAACTCAATACTCAGCGAAGCATCACCCGTTAATCCACGACCCAGCCAACTAAAGGTCAATGGCTGATCATTGTCGTTTATCCCACTATTTAGTGTCAGCTGGTATTGGCTGGCAAAATCAAAGCTTGTTTGGCCCAAAATATCGAGTTTATCTTCACCTGTGAGGCTGATATCAAAATTTTGCGGGTCATTCAGCGCGTCGGCAGACCATTTTTGCCACGCCTTCACCAATGTTGCCCCTAGGGTCAGGGTCTTTGCTGGGTAAAAAATGATCAGTTGATTGTTTTCATCAATGGCAAAATCATAGTCATCAATTAAATTTTCTTGCAGTACGGCGCTGGCCGCAATATCACGGGCACAGTGGCACCCAATACTAATGCCGTTATCCGCAGCATCGGTCAGCAACGCCACTTTTTGTTGCAAGTCACGCTGGCGCATAAACAGTTCACTGACCGGTTCGACCGGCCACAGCCGCTCATCTTTACTGTAAACAGCAAAACCTTGATGGTCGTTATCTTTGCACCATAAGCGCCACTGGCTCGCTAGCGTATTGGCAGTTGCACCTGCCCGACCCGGGCTGATAATCAGTTCGTTGTCAATGATCTCAAATTGTGAAGCTGAGCGTGCCAACAGCGGTTTTATTGTCATTGCTGGTTTATCGTCACGCCGCCCTTGATATGAAACCCCAAGACCAAACGGGTCAAGAGATTCATAACGTTTTTGCCACAGGTCTCGGGTCGGCAAGCTTAATTGACGATTGCTCATCTGTTGTGATTGCAGCTGATCGGCACTGATGGTAAATCGTCCGGCATCTAGGGTCCTGTCTAGAGTGAATTGTTGCCACTGCGCCAAGATATCACTGGCGCTGCCGCCCTCGGGATAAGACAGTGATAACCGGTTAGATTTTATCGTAAAGCCAATCGATGGATCACCGATTAACACCGAATCAAGGGTTAAACCATCCACTGCAATACTGTTGTTATACTGCGGGTTCAGTTGTTGCCAAACACCTTTTTTAGGCGCTGCGTCAACATCTTGACCCAACTGACACAAAGGGTAAACCTGCACCGCGCAGGCGTCGATAAAGGCTGAAATTTGATAAACGCTGCCCCTGGCATCTTTGTCAATCACCAGTTGGCCGGCATATTCCGGCGAAAAATCCTCTTCAGCGCTAGTTAATATTCCGGTAGCGCTGTTATAAATCAGTTCGCCGCGAATATCACCAATGGGTCCTTGTGGCACAAACCCGCTGATCACGCGGCTCACCTCGGTAGCTGCGCCAAACAACAATGGCGTTAATAACAATACATTGCTGTCTATGTCATCAATAATAAAAGTAAAACCGGGGGGTAATAGAACCATTTGTCCAACGGACAGTTGCGTGGGCATTGGGCCATTGTTAAACCTCGCACGCAATTGTAACTGATGCCCGTCCAGCGCTCTGACAGGGGCGGCAGATACCAGTTCACCATAGTCGAGTTGAACATTTTGGGTTGCCTGCCAG
>JABSOG010000941.1 GCA_013216025.1 Algicola sp.
CCTCCGCCGCTCCGTGCCTCGGCAATAGCTCCTGCATTGCCCTATCATAATACATCCATGTATTTGTCCGTGTTGAGGTCTTTTTTCTTTGAAACCAACTAGGACCTGCCCTCTACGAAACCATACCCCAATCAAACGCTGTGCCCCGTTGAATATCTTGACTGGCTGTTTTGCCTAGCACTTCAAGATAATGCTTCGGCGCAAGGCCAAACCCTGGACGAATGCGGCGAACATTCTTTTCGGTCAACACCTCACCTTTTTTGACATCTTCAACCACATAAATAGAGCGGCGGAATTTGAGGTTGGGTTTCTCGGCCTCTTTGGTGGTGTAATCGCATTGGCCCAGTGCCGACCACGCATCGCGGGTGGTTTCGCACAGTTGTTTCAGCTCATCGGGTTCTAATGAAAAGGCCGCGTCTGGGCCGCCATCTTCGCGGTCTAAAGTGAAATGCTTTTCGATAACATGAGCACCTAGCGCAACGCCGGTAATGGCTGCTGTGACGCCCAAGGTGTGATCAGACAAGCCCACACATACGTCAAAATCTTGTTGTAAGCGCCTGATACTGTTGAGGTTTGAACCCGCGATTGGCGTTGGGTAGCCGCTAATGCAATGTAATATGATCAGGTCTTGGCAGCCGCCATTGTGAGCGGTGTCTATGGCTTGTTGAATTTCAGCCTGATTGGCCATGCCGGTCGACATAATCATGGGTTTGCCCGTGGCGGCGACTTTTTTAATCAGCATTAGGTCGGTTAGTTCGAAGGAGGCGATTTTGTAGGCTGGCGCGCCAAGGCTTTCAAGCAAGTCGACTGCGGTTTCATCAAACGGTGAGCTGAAAATGGTGATCCCCAGTTTTTTCGCTTCATCAAACAATTGCTGATGCCATGCCCACGGAGTGTGTGCCCACTCGTATAATTGATAAAGTTGTTTGTCGGCCCACAATCCACCTTCTATTAAAAAGTCAGGTTTGTCACAGTCTATGGTCATAGTATCGGCAGTGTAGGTTTGAATTTTTACGGCGTTAGCACCAGATTCTTTGGCGACTTTCAGCAGTGCCATGGCGCGGTTTATGTCGCCATTATGATTGCCCGACAGTTCGGCGATAATGTACGGCGGATAATGGTTGCCTATGCCGGTGCCATCGATGTGAATTTCATGATTCATTGACTGTTCCTTTAGATAAGGAGTCTTTAGGTAGAGAGTCTTGAAGAGCGTACCAGTCATCACTTAGCGCACCAAACCCGGCTTTGCCAAAGGCTTTAATCGAAACTTGATTTTGTGGGTCTATATAAGCAAACAGATGCTTTTCGGGGTGAAGTTGATGTAGTAAAACCAATGCTTTGTGGCCCATGCCCAAACCATGGGCGTCTGGTGCCATGGCAATGGAAACTTCAAAACCGTTGGTATCATGGTGTTTGGTTGGGTTTAACCTGACAAATCCGCATTGTCGCTGGCCCAGCATAATAATATAAAAATGCACCGCTGAGTCATCTATTGTCGTTTCAAACCATTGTTGGTGTTGCTCTAAAGTCGGCGGATTTGGATCGCGAGAATATTGGCGGGTTTGCGGGGTTTGCTGCCATTCGAACAACAAGTCGATGTGGTTTTTGGTTACGGGATGCAGCCATTGTTGCTCTATTTGCATTAATTCGTCGATTTGGTTGCCCAGTTCGATTTTTCCGTCTCCATTACACACAGCAAAGGTATTATTGGCTATGGTCTGATAGCGGTCCATATCGCCGACAAATCCCTGCAATGCACCGGATAGTTGTGTGCACAATTGGTCTGTGTTCATGACTGCAATGGCACTGTCGGTTTCAACAAGTGCGTTGGCAATGTGTTGCTGGTTGTCGGCAACGCAAACAATCACGTTGGGTAACCCCAAACAACAGCGTTCGAGCATTGAGGTGCCTGCGGCGGCGATGGCGATGTCACAATGGAGTATCAGGTCGGCCATGTCGTAAACGTTGATTAACAGTTCAATGGTCAAAGCACTTGTAGCAATGAACTGTTCAATCTGTTCTATGTGCTTGGCTTTGTCGGTTAATGCGATTTTTATCGACCAGTCTTTGGCCTCACTCAGCGTCGACAATTGTTGCAATACGTCAATGGTGACGTTGTCTGGGTCGGTCGCGCCCATGGCAACCAGCACGGTTTTTACGGCTGTTGTTTTGGCCCTGCGTTTTTTCGCGGCTTCGCGCAGGTTGATAAACTGGTATCGCAACAGGGCGTGTTCGGCACCGGTGACAATGGTTTTGCACTGTTCGTTTACCCAAGGTTCATAATCTTTGGCGGTTCGGCCAAGTGATTGGTCGAAGATCAAATCGCAGCGATAGGGCCGGTTGGCCAAATCGTCAATGACGGCCATATGTTGGGCCAATGGCGCTATCATGGTGTGCCACACAGCGCTGAGCTGGTAATGGTCAACCAGTATCATCGACACTGTGCCAAATTCGACGATGATTTTTTCCATCAAGCTGCGGCATTGCCGGGCATCTTCTACCTCGTCAATGTCGTGCTCTATTGATAATAAACTGACGCGGTAACCCCGGTGTCTTATCAGCTCGGCTAAATGGCCATTTTCTTCGCGGCAGATAAAGTGAATAGCGATTTCTAATTCACATAATTGATCGGCCAAGGTTAAACAGCGGTAGATGTGTCCACCGCCTATGTTGGCCGACGCATCGGCTCTTATGACTGCTAATCCCATCAGCGCACCTTGAATATCGGTTGAAGTGGTGGACAACGTAATTGCTCTGACAGTTGACCCTTATTATCCCAGTATTTGATTTGCGGCAGTATGTCGCTATAAGCCGCCATCAGCTGGTCGATGTGTTGTTGTTTGTGCGAAAAGCTCAGATTATGACTGCCGTTGGTAATAAACCCTTGGCTTATCAACTGCTGCATCAAGTAGGTTTTGATGGTCCAAACGTCATGGTTGCGACCGTCTTTGCTGACAAGAAAGCTCCAGCTGGGGTGACCGGCTGTGCTGAAGTAATCTGCCAGACCTTCTGCTTCTATTAAACTGTTCAATTGCTTTAATATCGAATTGCCCATGGCGTGGACGTGCGGCAGTACTTGCTGATCTTGCATTTTTAATATCGTCGCTTTTGCAGCGGCAAGTGCAATAGTATCGCCACCAAAAGTGCCCGAGAAAAAGATGTCTTCCATCAAGGTCATGATGTCTTTGCGACCAACCACAGCCGAAATCGGAAAACCGTTGGCCATACCTTTGCCAAAAGTCGCCAAGTCGGGGGTCACGCCAAATAACTGTTGGGCACCATTGATGTCTAACCGAAAGCCGGTGATGGTTTCGTCAAATATCAATACCACATCGTGTTCGGTGCGCAGGTCT
>JABSOG010000942.1 GCA_013216025.1 Algicola sp.
CGACCACTTGGTTGAGAATGGTTTTCATCTCACCGGGCAAGATGATGTCTTTCACCCCTACCCTTTCAAGCGTCACCCCAACACGGGCCAAATCGTCAGTCACCACTTCTTTGATTGTTTCGTTGATATACAACTTGTCTACCAACAAATCATCCAAAGTTTTGGTGCCAACCGCCTCACGCAACGCCAACTGCATACCCTTGTAGATATACTCGTTAACGTCATCTACCGAGTCTGCTGCCAGTTTTACATCGGTTAAACGAATATTGGCCGACAAATTCAATCTCAAGCTTACCCGGTCCTTGGTCAGAATTTCTTGTCCACTGATCTCCATAGTCTGACTTTTCAGATCATAGAGTCTGCACTCGATTTTTTTGTTGAGCTGCCAAAAGCCGTATTTACCCGGTGACAAGGTTTTCACAAACTCGCCGTCAACGTACAGTAACCCCAGCTGTTCGTGCGCCACCAAAACTTCGGCGACAGGTGCAATGGCATCTGATGACTTGCCCACCAGCAAACGACTGGATTTGTTGAGTCCGCGCCGGTTCATGGCGCTAAGCAACTCATTGTCGACATTGATGTTTTGATTGATATTTAAACGTTCAAGTCGTACGTCACCGACATCACGCCAAATCAAAAATCGTTCGCCGGGGGCAACAACGCGATGAATACGATCGTTAAAATACAAAACCCCCACTTCGTTGGTGGCAATCAGCCAATCATGAATTTGGTCGGCAATTTGTTGATGCCGAGCCACCATACGGTGTGCGAGCGGTTCAGTGAAGTACATATCATTGAGTTCAAAGACTTTATGAGTCACTTCATCTAGGCCGCACCAGACTTTGTGTTTGCCAGGTTTTAACAGTTGTTCAAACTGCTGGTTGCGGTATAAAAAAGCCCGTTGATTTTCGGCTACAACGATACTTTGTGATAATCCAAACATGTTATTTCCTTTAAGATAATTGGTCGGTGTCGGCATTGCTGGTGAAAGTAGTGTCGTTGGCACTATCACTGTAACCAGTAACTTTGTGGCCAAATCTCAGTGTAAAACCACTGTGATAATCAACTTTGTTCAGTTGACCAAACTCATCAAACAATGGTCTGCCGTTAACAAATACTCTGTTGCTGTCACCTGTGATAAGTCTTGCATTTACTCCAATCATCTTCTTTTCCTCTTAATTCAATTTAATTACGACAACAAGGGTTCAAGCGTCTCAGCAACCCAGCAAGTAAAGGCGTAGGTTTCGGGGGCAATCCAGCCTGCGAAAAAAACGACACATACAGCGAAGTTACGACAGTGGCTCTAGCGGCCTGTTGTCTATCCGGTTGCCCGGTGGTTCTATGGTTTGCTGGTGGGAATCGAACCCACAACAAATGGATTATTCATCCACTGCTCTACCGTTGAGCTACTAGCAAAGTAGTTACTTGAGCAAGTGTTGAGCTTGCAAAGCTGATACCCTATATCAGTGCCGTATATTGGCATTCAAGTATGTGCTTGCAGTTGAGGCATACGTGTCGGTATAACCTGACGCACCGGTGAGTAGTTAGATACTCAGCCATATCAATCAGCACGTATTGGTTATATCAAGTTGAGTGCCAAAGTTTGCCTGGCGGAAGGGTCTATTTTTACTCTGTTGATTTTATTGGGGTTTATTCTAGTTTGTTAGGTTTAGTATGAAATGTAATGATAAGCTAAATGAGGAAAATATATCTAAATAGATAAGATAACATCCAGATGGAATGTACAAGTAGAGGTATATCGTAGGTTGGGACTATTTACCCTCGACGTTGCGTCTGAAGCAAAAAGCCCAACACCTAGAATCTATAAAAGGTCTGCATATCACAGACCTGTATAAGGATCCTACTGCAAATTAAACAATCATTAATAGATAATCTTTACGATGTCAAAATAGGCTTCATGATAGCCACAAACACCGATTAAGGTTACTGGTTGTTTAGTCGTTTTGGCAGTTAACGCGACAGTTAACAACGCATCAGCGCCGACTACGCTGCTTTTAATCATGGCATAAGTTGGTGTTGGGCAGTCTTTAGCATTATCGGCATAACTCGCAGCCGGTTTCCATGTTCCCTCTGTGAATAAGTAATAAGTAGAGTCATCGGTGCCTGTAGTTATTTGAATTGCTTTGACCAAACTGGCCTCTAAATAAACGGGTTCTGACGCCTGAGAACTAAAACTAAGAAACATCATTATTGTCATGCAAGCTTTAACATATTTCGATTTAATCATGGTGGTTACCTTTATTTACTTATAACTATTAAGCATTGCTATCTATCATGACCAGCATGATTAGATAGAACATTAACAGTGGATTTGATTGGATTGATACAACCCTTACAGCGGACATTGATTAAGGCCTAATTCAGGACTTATCCGCTGTAATCATTTGTTATTACTTGTTGATCTGTATGTAGGTGGCTGCACCACAGCTATCATCAGTGGTATTATAAATTCTGACTTTTTTTGCATTAGTTGTATAAGCCGTCAAAGCTGTCGTATATAACCGATTAAAGAACTCAGGCGATGAGGTCGCTGTTCTTTTAAAAATAATGGCCTTATTTACACACAGGCCTTCACCACCTGTTGTCACGATATAAAAATTATCGGTTACTCCATCAGATGAGCTGCCAATCTCAACAATTTGCGCATTTTTCACCAACTCACCAGCAAAGCCATTATTACTCAATAATAGTAGCAAAACGCCTACAGGTTTTAATAATTTCTTAATCAATTTATTACTCCATTACATACTAATTGTTAAGCATTTATCTATCGTCGTCAGCACGATTAGATAAATGCCCGTTTCACTGTGCCGCTTGGCTCAGCCTAATTTACCGGCGGATTCTATCAGATTTTGACCACTTGATACAAGCAAGTTCCCGTTAAAGTAAACACCAAAAGGGCGTAACAGCATAGTGTTGCAGATCAAAAAAGTTCCCCTATGCCATTGTCTCCTAGCCAAAGCATTGTTAAATAAGTCAGTGACGACGTTTACACCGAATTAGAGCGCCAATTGCCTTTGAATAATTCAGTGGCTTGCCCTGCCAATGAGAAACCCCTGTTTGGCTGTTAATGTGCGGCCATTGTTCTTCCATAAAGTCTTTAATTGCAGTTATTGATCGTGGTAGGGCCAGTGTGGGACAGGGTTCGATGGCTTCACCTGCGGCGTTTTTGAATATCCACTTTTGACCATAGTTCTTGTAGGTTTGTTGCTGTAAAAGTATGGTGAAGTGCCCCTTATGTAACTGGGCATGGTGAAACGAAGTTGATTACCAACACATCTATAGGTCATACCTTGACAAATCAGGGAAATACACCTGTACTTACT
>JABSOG010000943.1 GCA_013216025.1 Algicola sp.
CCGTCGACATAATCTTTGGCATAACCCCAATCTCGTTTGGCATTGAGGTTACCCAGCTCTAATAGCGTCTGTTTACCCAGTTTGATTTTAGCGACTGAGTGTGTGATTTTGCGGGTGACAAACTCTTGTCCTCGCAGCGGCGATTCATGGTTGAACAACAGCCCGCTGGTGGCAAATATGCCATAAGATTCGCGGTAATTAACCACCATCCAGTGCGCATAAAGCTTGGCAACACCATAGGGGCTACGGGGATAAAATGGGGTGTCTTCGTTTTGCGGTATGGTTTGTACCTTGCCGAACATTTCGGAGGTAGAAGCCTGATAAAAAAGAATAATCTTATTAACCACCCGAATAGCTAAAAGCATGTTACCCTGACAAATGCCAGTGATTTCTGCAGTGGCCAACGGTTGTTCAAACGATACCCCGACAAAGCTCTGGGCAGCCAAGTTATATATCTCAGTCGCACCAGTGCTTTGCAACAAGCGGATGGCCGTTGACAAGTCGGTCAGGTCATATTCGACCAACTCAAGATTGTCATGGTTTTCAATGCCAAGTGTTTCGATACGCCAAAAGTTGACCGAGCTGGTACGGCGGTAGGTACCATAAACCTTATAACCTTTGTCCAATAACAACTCGGCCAGATAAGCCGCGTCTTGTCCTGTGATCCCTGTGATAATTGCCGTCTTCATTTATATGCTCTTTTCATAAATTGCCTGTTTAACGTCACCACTCGTACTTTGGTGGGCATTTTGCCACAATTGCCAGCCAAGGGCTATTGGCATCGTTGGTTTAATAGTTCAGCGTAGTGTTGCTTTATCTGCGACCAGGCAAAAACCTGCTCAACATACGCACGGCATTTGACCGTATCGACCTGTTCGCTGGCGCCGCGAATGGCCTGTTCAAAGTCTTCAACCTCCACAATCACCAGCAACTCATCTTGTTTATCAATGCCTCTGGCACCGACTTTGGTGCTAACAACCGGTATGCCACTGGCCATATAGTCAAACATTTTCAAGTTGGTACCCGAACCCGACAACATCGGGTTAACCGCGACATCGGCCAAATTCAAATACATGGCTTTTTCATCATCATCAACAATACCGGCATAACCGACATTGTGTTGTTTTTCGTGGTGGTGATAATAACCGCCCACGCTGCCCATAATAATAAAATGGTGGTCGGTCATGCTTTTCGCTAATTGATGAATAACATCACTCGCTTCGATATTAGGCTGATGCCAACTGCCAATAAACAACACCAGCGGCAACTCGCTCAAGCCCAACGATTTTTTCAATGCCCGGCGCTGCTCGGCGTCATGATACGGCACCGAATCCAAGTCGACCCCATTGGGCACCAATACGGCATTAACCGGGTCAAACCCATACAGCTCTTTCATGGTATCGGCATCGTCCATCGCACACACTGTGGTAAAAAGGCTCTCTAAACACGCTTGTTTTTCGGCTTCAAACAGCTGAGCTAACAGGTCTTTGGCCAAAGCACTGTCTTGTAACATTTGTTTTTTAAGCAGGTATTCGACATTGTGAGACTCATGAGCCAACGGTTTGTCGATGTACTTTTTAAGCAATGGAAAAGTATACGGATGAGAAGCGATCACCACGTCGGCATCAGCACTGGCCTTTTTAACCGCTTCGATAAACGCCGGGGTTAACTCATACAGACTGAACAGCGCAATATCGGTGACCGGGATCCCCACCTTGTCTGCTATAGCCAATTCTTGTGCTTCATGCTCCGCTGTTTTAGGCACTCGGGTTTCGAAGAAGCCCGGGGCAATCTCGGTGGTTTGTTGTTTAAGGTGTGGCAAAACAATGCACACCAATTCGACCGTCATGGTTTTGGCCAACTGTTTGTACAGATGGAAAATACGATTTTGCCCGCCCCCCCGAGGAGGATAAACCGGGTACGACGACACAACGGTAATTTTTTTCAGCTTAGAGCGCGTGATCATTGGTGCTTGTTCTATCAACCGCTCAACCGTATTGGGCCAATTAATGTCGGTCACACATTGGCGTGCCGCGCGGCCCATTTTTGCGCATAAATCGGCATCAGCGGCAAGTTTATCAATGTTCTTGGCCAATGCTTTAACATCGGGTTTGCTGGTAAGACCGGTTTTACCGTGTTTTACAAACTCGGTCACCCCACCGGCATCATTGAAGGTGATTACCGGTTTTTCACTTTTCATCGCTTCGATGGTGATCAACCCATAATCTTCATCAAAAGGTATGAAAATCACCGCATAAGCGTTGGCATAATAATCCACCAGGGCGGTATCACTGACATAACCGACAAATTCAATACGCTTGTCATCCTTGGCCATCGCGGCCAACTCTTTGGCCATGGGGCCAGTACCAGCAATTTTGAGTGATTTGTCGGTTGAGGTTTTTAAGTACGCTTCAACCATCATTTTGATGCGTTTGGGCTCATCGAGTCGGCTGGCGGTAAAAAAGTAATCTGAGCTGTTGTTAGCAGAATGGTTAGGAGAAGAGCACAAACCGCTCAAGGTCGACGGTGGATAAATGGTTTCGACTGGCGTACTTGACGGGTAATACTCACGTCTTTTTGCCACCGTGTCAGATATCGCCGTAATGCGCTGAACCCGTGATAATCCCCAGTGATCGAGATAATGGATCACTTCGCGCGCAAAAGACCCCGGAAAATCAAACAAGTCGGATGGCAAACTACTGTCGTTTTTCATTTGTGCCAAGCTGGCAAACACTTCATCGGGTGTCACCCAATTGCCGCGCACCGAGTTTAAAAACGCCATTACCGTAGGATTGGCAGTACCGCAAGTGTCAGGCAACCCGGTAAAATGCCAAGTATCATACAACCCGCGCAGGCAATGCAGCATGTAAACTTGATGATTGGTGTGCGGGGCCATCCACGCCGGGTATTTGCCCGAGATCACCATGTCGAAATGCGACAAGTCCATTGTATAAAACGATTCATACGCCGCCAACAGCGACCAAAAGTCGTTCTCGGTAATAGGCAGCTTTATCAGCTCACACTGATGGCTGGAGTGCTTGGTGATAGCATCAACCAACCCCCACCACAGTTTCTCTGCACCACCTAAGCCAAAAGGGATTGGGCTTGGTGCTATGATTGCTATTTTCATCTGTTTCTCTTCTTTTTGCCTTGTTCCTGCGGCTTAAGGTCAAAAGATCTCAACACGGAGGCACGGAGCCACGGAGAAAGAAAGAGGAAGAGCAAAACCTAAAAAACAAAAATCTTAGTGCTTTTGCTTTTATCTTTTCTTAGCTTTTAAATCTTTTCTCCGTGAACCTCCGTGTCTCCGTGCCTCCGTGTTAAAGCTTTTTTTTAAGGCCTGC
>JABSOG010000944.1 GCA_013216025.1 Algicola sp.
TTCTCTACTTTCATGGTGTTCACCTTGGTTTGTGAGGTTTGGCGATTGATCAGATCATCGAACACCATGAAAGTTCATTTTAATTGGCAACTTAATCTATAAGACTTTGCTTATAAACCAAACAAGCACCAGCGATGCCTGCCACTAATTTTTTGCTAAATCTGAAACGAAATTGCCCCTCAGCCATAGCTTAGGTCGTATGACATGCTCCTAGGCGGATTAACCAATTGATTTTAAAGAATATATTGTGGGGATACCTCAGGGTCAGTGTTGCATTAAATCACCCGGATAAGTGGGTTAAGTAGAAAATGCCATTGGGGCGTAAGTGTCAGGCTAAATGCAAACCCTGGCGTTACTGATAATGTGAGTCGTGAAGTTCTTTATATTTGCCATTGCGCAGATTTGATGATATTTGTGAAAGCTGATTAATATGATTGATTAATTTGGAAGACTTCGAAATGGCTATATATGATGAATTATTCTTATGCATGATTGGCGTAATGGTTAATGAAGGTTTTATATAATTTAGATTCATTTTGTTTAACTCGATATTTGCCGCTTTTTTACCATATATAAAAGCGTCAATCCGACCTTTTTTTAACATTTTAATCGCCTGTACCAACGAAACGACTTTAATGACTGTATAAGGAAATGCCAGTTTATAATCCTCAATGTAAGCCGCACCAGTCGTTATGGCGATTGTTTTTCCAGCTGAAGTCGCGTTTTCATCAACACTGTTTTTAGTCTTTGTATTTATATAAAATCCAGAGGCAGGTTTACCTGTCGTATAGGCAGGCTCTATAAAAATAAAGCTTTTTTCTCTTTGCGGGGTTTTTCGTAATCCAACGAGTAAATCTAACTGTCCACTGCCCAGCATATGTACTCGTCTACCAAGAGGTGCATAATGAAAAGTGACATCAATCGCCAGCTCCCTGCTGATATACTTTATTATCTTTACATGAACCCCTTTTTGGTGCTCCGGAGATACGGCTGTTTCAAATGGACCCGCGCTGGCAGTTGATATCCCTAAAAAGCAAAAGAATAATAAGGATTGAACTTTTTTTTGTGAGGTTAACTTCATTTTTTTAAACGCCACAGCAGCCTTTCTTTCACTGATTTTTGTCTTTGCGATACCATAATCTAAGTATAGAACGGTTTATTTGCAAGTGAGAGCGACACCCTCCATGGAGGTCGTCGCAAAAGCTTGTTTTTATCTCAACCATAGGGTGGTCACGTCTTTTTGTGCCCACGCGTTACCTACCAGTTTGGCACCAGCCCCATGATATTTAACGGGTTCAGTGATAATCGACAAGGTAACTGAGTTTTTCTTCCAGAATGCGGGCGTGGGGTCAAGTGATTTGATCAATAATCAAAGGGTTAAGCGTAAAGATCGTTCCTTAAATACATTTAACACTGACCCCAAATAGCACAAAAGATTAACTGGCCTTACGATAGTCATTGGGTGTCTTGCCATATTTGGCCTTGAAACAACGGCTAAAATAGTTGCTGGAAGCAAATCCTACAGCATCGGCAATCGCTGCAATCTGTTCGCCACTATTGAGTAATAAGTAGGCCTGGTTCAGTCTGTAATCGCGAAGAACCTCACCAAAAGTGGTACCCGACATGGCTTTTAATTTGCGTTGTAACTGTCGGTTGCTCATGGCCAATTGAGCGGCAATCATTGTTATATCAAGCTCAGGATCCGCATGCCCCTGGGCAATAAATCCGCTGAAACACGCCATAAATTGCTGGTGCTTGTTCGGCAAACTTTCGCCTTCTGGCGCTTTATTGCCAGTTTGTGTTGTTGCCGTTGGCACTTGTTGCAACTCTTGCTGCAATTCTTGTTGCTGTAACATCGGCGCTAACATTGCAGGCTCAAAACGCTTTTGTAAAATAGCCCTGATCTCCAGCAGGTTTTGCATTCGCAATAATAATTGCTGTGGCTCAAAAGGCTTGGTGATATAGTCGTCGGCCAAATCAGATAAGCCTTTTAATTTGCTTTTTTGATCACCTTTGGCGGTTAATAAAATGACCGGTATATGACTTATCGCCATTTCATTGCGTATCGCTGACAATAATTCAAAACCGTCCATAACCGGCATCATCACATCACAAATGATAAGATCCGGGCTGTGCTGGCAAGCCAGAGTAAAACCTTGCTGACCATTTTCTGCCTCTATAAAGTCGTAATTGTCTTGGTAACTGTGGCGGATAAATTCACGCATTTCTTGATTATCATCGACAATCAATACGCTGGCTTTCACCAGCGTTTTGTCATGTTCAGTCTCAACAGTATCAAATGAACTGTGTTGATTTTGCTGTGTTTGGTGCTGTACTTTTGTTGCGGTCAAGGTTGCCGCCAATTTCATTTGGGCAATATTTTGGTGCAGCGGCTGAGCAGCATCAGGATTAATTGGCTCATTGTTCGGCGACTCAGGCGGCTTGACTTTGGGCAAGCTAAAAATGAAAGTCGACCCTTGATTTAACTGGCTATGTACGGTTATCTGGCCACCGAAAGAGTCGACCAACTCTTTGACCAGGGCCAGGCCGATACCAGCGCCTGGGGTATAACCCTGACTGTGTTCAAGACGGGTGAAGCGTTCGAATATTTTCTCCAATTCATGCTCCTCAATGCCACAACCAGTATCAGACAGGCTAAATTCAATCCAATGCCCTTGCTCACTGACACTTAGCGCGATAACGCCCTGCTGCTGGGTAAATTTAATGGCATTGGTGAACAGGTTATAAAGTACTGTTTCCAGCGCATTTTGTGTGCCGGGCACCCACCACGACTCATCAATGACGCTTTCGAGTTTGAGCGTTATGTGCTTTTGTGCCGCGATAACAGCAAAGGAGTCGACGATAAAATGACAATGCTCAGCGACTTGATGCGCCGCTGTTGGGGTTTTTTGCGCCTCTTTTAATTGGGAAAATTGTAACAACTGGTCAACCATAGCCAATAAACGCTGTGCATTGCGTTCAATTAAGCTGACATTATGCAGGATACGCTCATCATCTACTGCCGTTTGGATCACCCTTGCTGGACCTAAAATTAGAGTCAACGGCGTTCTGAACTCATGGGATAAATTGGCAAATAACTGTTCTTTTGCTTTAGCCAGTTCGAGTGCAGAATGACGGGCGTTTTCCGCCATTTTGGTGCGATAAAATAAGGACAACAACCCTAACACACCAATCAGATAAAAGCCGTAAGCCCACCAGGTACGCCAGGGCGGGGGTTTAATGATGAGCTTTATTGAGCGGCCCTGCTCATTCCAGACCCCTTCATTATTACTGGCTTTGACCACAAAGGTGTAATGCCCGGCGGCTAAATTGGTGTAGGT
>JABSOG010000945.1 GCA_013216025.1 Algicola sp.
GCCGTTTTATCATCACCTTGAAAGTTTAATAAATCTGCTACGCATCGTTATATAATGCCACGTAGCGGCAGTAAACCGAGTGGTTAACACGTTATTTTTTTACTACAATTTAGGCTGTACTTTCCATTCATTGAGGTGCCATTCGATGATCAGATACAGCTGGATAATCACTGTTTTAGGTTTTTATTGCGTCCCAGTCAATGCCCAATCCCAAGCCCAATCCACCTCCCAATCCTCTCCCACTTATCATTCCATCTATGATTTAACCCTTAAAGAACTCATGCAAGTGAAGACGATCAGCATTGCCACTGGCACCAAAAAGCCGCTCCATAAGGCACCAGCGGTAGCCACAGTGATCACTTCAGCAGAAATCGCAACGCTTGGCGCCAATTCTATTTACGATATTCTGGAAGAGGCGATTGGGCTTCATATTTATCCTTCCAATATTAACCGTATGAATCCGAACTTCTCTATCCGGGGTATTCATACGTCTAATAATCCTCAGACCCTGTTATTAATCAATGGCGTAAGAATATCTTACGAGTTTAGTGGTGCGCGCTGGGATCAATTGCAAGTTTCGACTCAGAATATTGACCGTATCGAAATTATTCGTGGTCCCGGCTCTGCGGTGTATGGTTCGGATGCTTATTCTGGGGTCGTTAATATCATCACCAAAGGCGTTAATTCTGTCGCCACCAAAGCGTTAGGGGCCAAAGCGGGATCCTTCGGTACCCAGACCATTTGGGGTAATTACGTGCAAAATGAAGGTGACCTACAGTACAGCTTTAATGGTCAGTATTTTGACACCGATGGCGATGATGATCGGATCATCTACGAGGACCGTATGTACTCTTTTGGCGCTGCTGGCATCGCGCTGTCTAATGCCCCTGGGCCTTTGGATACTCGCCGCGAAACTTTTGATTTTCGTACAGAAGTAAAATACGGTGGGTTTAAAGGCAGCTTGTGGTATTTGAAAAACAATTCCGGCACGGGGCCCGGTATAGCTAACGCGCTCTCTACTGGCGATTGGGAAAAGTTAAAGGGTATCACCCTGACGGCCGGATACCGTTGGGAAGAAGCCGCTACTTGGCATACCGAACTTAATTTCAGTTATCAAAAAATGAACAGAGAAACCTACTTCATTATTTTCCCTGCCGGTTTCTCAATGCCACGTACGTTTGATGAATCTGGCGCGCCCAGCGCATTTACGGTATTTACCGAAGGTTTTATCGGTGCACCACTGGCCAATGACAAGTACTTTAATGCCAGTTTGGTCACTCAATACTCTGGTATCGACAAACATCATTTCAGGGTAGAGGTTGGTTATCGAAAAAGTGAAGAAAGGCCGCAGGAATTTAAAAATTTTGGTGCCGGGGTGTTGGATGGTACCGAGGATTTTGTCGATGCTACCTTAACAGATGTCACCAATACGCGCTATATCTACTTGGATGACCATGAACGCGAATTAGAATTTTTGAGTCTTCAAGACGAATGGAAAATTGCGGCCGACTGGGAGTTTGTGGTCGGTGCCCGCTTTGATAAATATTCAGATTTCGGTTCAACCGTTAATCCTCGTCTGGCTTTGGTGTGGGACACTGACCGTTCATGGACAACAAAGTTTTTATACGGACAGGCGTTCAGAGCGCCTTCTATGCAAGAGCTCTACGTGACCAATAACCCGGTAACTCAAGGTAACCCAGATTTGAAGCCAGAAACCATCGGCTTTTATGAAGTGGTGTTCGATTACCATAATCGTGTAGATTGGCAGGTAACGGCGAATATATACGCCTATAAGGCAGAGGATCTAATCACGGCCAGTTTAAGTTCGGCTGGTATCGTCAGGTTCAATAATGTGGGAGAACAAGACGGTTATGGTGTAGAGATAGAAGCAAAATGGAAGCTATCGGATACGTTCAATGCCAAATTCGGTTATACGTGGCAACATTCTGAGTCAGGTGCCAACGGTCAAGATATTCCTGAGGCACCAAAACAGGTGATTAACTTATCTTTCAATTGGACAGTTTATGAAAACGTCGGTGTCCATATGAACGCGCATTGGGTTATGGATAGAAAAAGAGCGGTCGGTGATACCAGACCTCAAATCGCCGACACCAATTGGACCAACTTTACTTTATCCTATAAGTTTAGCGACAACCTTGTGTCGAAACTAACGGTTCGAAATTTGTTCGATACTGATGCCCGCTCCCCGACGACTGTGCAGTTACCTGAAGACTTCCCCAATGAGGGTCGTGGTGCTTGGCTTTCATTGGAATATCACTTTTGATTGAATAAAGTAGGGTCATAGCCGAATGGCACTTACTTAAGGGTAAAGTAAATATGAATCATAGGGTTACTGGTAGGAGCGCCAAAAGTGGTAAGATTTGCCCGGCTTTGCTTCTTGATAACGCAATAGCGTGCGGGGGACTGGCAAGATGCAACAGGTAGCCCTGTGCGTTGCCCGACACTTTGGCCACTTGATTGATGTTAACCAAAAACGAACGATGGCTGCGGTATATCGGTGTGTCAGCCAGTTGCTGTTGCACGTTGGAGATATTTTGGCGCAGCAAATAGTGCCGGGTTTCACCCTCTGCCAGCCAATAGACCTCACAGTAACTTTGCTGCGCCTTAACAAACAGTAACTGCGACAGGTTTATCGTTAAACTGTCATTGGTGATGGCTTTCAAGATCACCTGTTCAGGCGCGTCTTTTGGTGCTGTTTTTGATTCTTGTTCTTGTTCAGGTGTCAGTGCTGGGTCGTGATGTTGCTGTAATAAGCTTTGCATGTTGCGAATATTGCGTTTGAGCAAGATATTTTGCGTGAGCAGTACTTTAAAACTCAAGGGCAGGCTGCCCAGCACAAAGGTCAAACCGACGAATATCAATAGTTGGGAGACATTGAGTTGGCTAACATTCATCGACACGGCCACCAACAACAGTACCAACCCGATGCAGCCAAAATAAACAGATTCAAACACAATCTGGCGTTGCACGGTCCAAGTTAATTCACCAAACCACTGAGGCAACAGTTTGGGACTCAGACCACGTATGAAACCACCTGTTAAAATCACCGATAAACCACAAGTTAAAATAAAAACGTTGGCTTTGGCGAACACCAGATAGAGCACGCCGGTAGCCAGCACGCTCACCAAAAATACCGGCAAGACTGCGGGCCAACCAGAGTTGGGCACAGGGTAAGAGGCGTTCAGCCGTTGCCTGATGTCAATCATATTGTCATTGCTGCCAGACCTTTGTCATTGGTGTCAATTGCTTGGTAATACAGACAGTTATCTATCACCATGGTGAGGTAATTTAAATTAACTCAAATTAACTCAAACTACAA
>JABSOG010000946.1 GCA_013216025.1 Algicola sp.
AACATCATCGGTCATTGGATATTGATAATTTTTACATTAACCATTTCGAAGAACAGTTCCATACCTTAAAAACCAAAATCTTATCTCGACTCGTCGCTTATTGAAGTACAAAACGGTACCTTACATATCCCTTATAACAGTGATGGAACATATTTTTCAATTTCTTTTGAATAAGACAAGAATAACTAGACCTAAACAGAGTATTAATAATTTCGATTCAAATAGTTTTTCTTAAGACCCACAGGCCTTGCAAAAGTATTGCCGTATTTATTTTACATATGCCTTGTTTGTTTTGTTTTGGAGTGATGTGTTTGTGGTTGTTGGCCCTGTCGTATGGGGTGACAGAACACTTAGAGGGGCAGATTTATTATCAGACGATTATAAATATATCAGCGTGAGAAGATTGACCAATTATATTGAAGATTCGTTGATGCGTGGTACACAATGGGCTGTATTTGAAGACAATGATGAGTCGCTATGGTCTCAGTTACGCCTGAGCATCGGCGCTTTTATGAAAGGACTGGCCGTTCAGGGGGCCTTTTATAACTACGCAGTGAAATGTGATGCAGACACAACAACGCCAGATGATATTGATCAGGGCATTGTGAATGTTGAGGTCATGTTTGCACCCGTCAAGCCGGCAGAATTTGTCGTCCTTAAGTTTCAACAAACCGCAGCCAGTGCAGCTTAAAGGGGTAAATCATGGCTAATACAGAATTTCCAACCAATACCTATCGAGTCGATCCCTACAAAAACTATAAGTTTCGGGTGAAATGGGATGGTAAATACGTTGCCGGCATCAGTAAGGTCGGTGGCTTAAAAAGAACCACTCAGGTGGTGAAACATCGCTCGGGAGGCGATCCGAGTGTGCCTCATGTCTCGCCTGGTCAAAGTGAATATGAAGCGATCACTCTGGAAAGAGGCGTCACGCATGACGAAGCGTTTGAACAATGGGCCAACAAAGTATGGGATTACACCAATTCAACCAAAGGTGATGATAAATCCAATCAAATTGTGTCATTGAAGGACTTTCGTAAAGACATCATTATCGAACTGTACAATGAAGCCGGGCAAAAAGTCATTGCCTACAACGTTTATCGTTGCTGGGTTTCTGAATTTGACGCACTGCCCGAGTTGGATGCTAATGCCAATTCAATCGCCATTCAAAGCATTAAACTTGAAAACGAGGGATGGGAAAGAGACTACAGTGTCAAAGCACCAGCAGAACCTAGTTTCACATTGCCTAGTTCATAATTAAATGCTAGGCGCCCACGAAATAATAAAAATATGGGAAATCGCAATATCAAAGCCCTTTTGGGAAAAAGCCATTTTGATGTTGGCACCGATTTACCCATCTGAACCGTTAAACAGTTTGGCCTCTTTGTCGCTTGGTCAAAGAAATGTCAGGCTGTTTCGTTTAAGAGAGCAATTGTTTGGCACCGTCATGAATGCCAATTCCGCTTGCCCTGAATGTCACGAAGGTGTTGAATTTCAATTGGACAGTCAGGTGATTTGCGATCCAAACAAGGTGCACGCCGAGCAGCAGCAGTTTTCGCTGGCACTGGATGAAAGCGTGTTAAGTTTCAGGTTGGTCAACAGTTATGACTTAAGAGATATCGCTGCGATCATTGAAGTTGAAGGGCCCCAAAGTGCTGAATACGAGCTTATTCATCACTGCATCACCGCTTTTGATGTCAATGGTGTGCGTCAACCGACTCAGAGTTTACCTGATGATGCCATTCCCGCCTTGGCACAAGCCTTGAAAGACAATGATCCGCACTGTGAGATAATTTGCCGCCTGACTTGCCCAGAATGTTCACACAATTGGCCTGAACCTTTTGATATCGTCAAGTTTTTGTGGCACGAATTAGAAGCCAAAGCGCAAATCATTCTTAGCGAAGTACAATTACTGGCCAAAGCATTTGGCTGGTGGGAAGCCGACATTTTGTCGCTGTCGGATGTTCGCCGTAAATTTTATTTGGACGGCTTGAATGAGTGATTTTCTCAAACATGCGTTTGTCCCGGGTGAAGCGCATTCATCAAACATAACGCCCGAGTTTATATCGAGGTTTTCAAGCGCGTTAATACTCGATGACTTTCAGCTGCAAGGCAAAGAAATGGAAAGCTGGAATAGTCTGGGTTTTTCTGATTTACAAAAAAGTCTGGCTATCGGCAAAAGTGGCCGTGGATTTACCCCTCAGTCATTTTCATACGAATCAGGCAAGATACACCAAAGCAGTGCCAATCGTTACCTGCACAATCAACCTGGCAATTTACCCTCGAACCCAGAGGAATTGACTGAGTCGAGTGTGGCTGAAAATGACAGTTTCTCGCTCGGGACTGATTCATTCTCAACCGAAAAAAAAATCAATGAAATACAACAAAAAAGCACCACCATAGACAAAGGCCGTGCCAATCAAGACAGTGCCAGCTCAACTGAAGCGTTGACTTCGCGCGCTGAAGAATTGGCCGGTTATTTTCATCAGCAAGATGAACTGGCTAAAAAACAAGCCGATGAAGTCGACAGCACACAAAGGTTTGCTTACGACAGGCAGCGGCACAATAAGTCAGGCCCAGATTATTCTGAATCACAACAACGTTACGAAAAACTAAAAAGCAAATATGCTGTACTGTCAAGTTCGGTACCCGAGGCGTTATACCAGCGTGTTTTACAGGACAACCACAATATTCGGGATGAAATGGCCCATTTACAGCAGCAATCGGCTGAGTTAAACGCCAAAGAGCAGCAGTTGGTCAAGCAGATACTGGATAAATCACAGTCTGTTTTACACAGCAACACAGTCGACAAGCAAAGCGAAATAGCTGCCCAGTCTCGCTACAATCTGCATCAGACTAGCCCCTTTACCCTGTCAAAGCTTGGCGGGGATGCGGGTTTTGGTGCCGCATCGGGCGAAAATGAAGCAAACTACAGCCAACCTGCTCGTTTGGACATTGACGGTTCAGGTGCTTATATCGCCAAAAACGCCGCTGTTTTGGCGCAACAAAACGCACAGACGATAGATAAACTGATGAGTCATCAACATGACGGCGAATTGTTAAACAATCAATCCTTTGGCATCTTACTACTCGGATTTTTGCAATCAAGCCCCATTAGTCCAAACGCCTCAGCACAACTGACTAAAGCAGTCAGTGCTTGTTTGAGTCTCTCTCGTCAGATGGCTGGGCAGGGAACAAAATCAAGATTAAACCTAACTACAGAAAATCCATCAGGCAATACCGCTGATACACCTATTGCAGCGCTCGTTGGCACTGCCGCAGCCAAGTTGGATGAAACCTCGGCAGTCCATTCGGATAAAACCCCGGCAGCCCCTTCGAGTA
>JABSOG010000947.1 GCA_013216025.1 Algicola sp.
CCGACATAACTTGATGAATTTGGCTGATCACTCGGGTGGCCAGCAGGCTGTGTCCGCCCAACTCAAAAAAGTGATCGTTAATGCCAACTTTTTCGACGCCGATGATGTCTTGCCAAATGCCGCACAGCTGCATTTGTGTGATGTTGGCAGGTGGCACATATTCGGTTTTTTGGCGGTTTTTGGCGTCGGGTGCTGGCAGCGCCTTTTTGTCTATTTTACCCGTTGGTGTTAAGGGGAATTCATCGAGCATCACAAACAATGCTGGCACCATGTATTGCGGCAACTGTTGTTCTAACGCTTGGCGGATTTGAGTGGTTTGATCTTTATCGGAGGTTTCAGCAGAGCCTTCAGCCACTGTAAAATAGCCCACCAAAAACTTCACCCCAGCGTTATCTAAATGAATCACCACAACCGATGAGGCCACTGCTTCAAGTTGGTTAAGCCGATTTTCAATCTCGTTGGTTTCGATACGAAAGCCGAGAATCTTAACCTGATCGTCAACCCGGCCCATAAAGTGCAGTTGATCATCAACCAAACGTACTAGATCGCCGGTTCGGTATAATCGTTCACTACTCTTAGCAAAAGAATGGGCAAACGGGTTAGTAATGAACGTCTCGGCGGTCAGTTGTTCGCGGTTAAGATATCCCCGGGCCAATTGACTGCCGCCCAAATAAAGTTCGCCAATGGCACCGTATGCTGACAGTTGCTGATGTTTATCAAGCACATAAGTTTCAACATTGCCGATTGCCTTGCCGATGTTCACCGCGCTGTTGGCGCTAATGACGGCATAGGTGGCGTTGATGGTCGATTCTGTCGGGCCATAGGCATTAATCGCTTTGGTATCATGCCTGTCACAATAGTCAGCCAGTCGTGACCAAAGGTTGGCCGACACTTTGTCGCCGCCAACAATGAAAGACAATTTGGGCCCCGAATCATCGTCTGGCAGTAGGTCAAGCATCTGCTCGACCATCTCGGGCACACTGTTAAAGACATTCACGCCATATTGGTTGATTAATGATAACAAAGCTTGAGGATCGCGACTTTCCATCGAAGAGGCCACCACCACAGTCGCGCCTAGGGCCAAAGAGATCAGCCCTTTGACCGATGCATCAAAAGCAATCGACGAAGACATTAACCAGCCATTTAACTGCGCTACCGACAAGTCAGTTAATTGCTGTTCAAATACGCTGATGAAATTGGTGACTGCCCGATGTTCTATCAACACCCCTTTAGGCTGTCCGGTAGTGCCTGAGGTGTAAATCACGTAAGCCAGATTAGCTGAGTTTTGCCCCGAACGTTGCGGATCAACACGGGAATATTGTGCTATTTGCTGTTGTTGGGTCGGCTCATCCATTGAGATAGTCGTCACTTTACCTGTAGAGTCTGCACCAGTAAATTCGACATCAGTGTTGCTCAGCAACAGTTCAATGCCACTGTCGCGAACCATAAAATCAAGGCGGCTTTGCGGGTAATCAGGGTCTAATGCAACATAAGCACCACCGGCTTTTAATATCGCCAAAACGCCAATCACCATCTCAAGACTACGATAAACAGACAAACCCACCAGAGCCTGGGGTTTAACCCCTTGTTCAATCAGATAATGCGCCAGTTGATTGGCCCGCTCATTTAACTGGCGGAAGCTCAACTGCTGATGGTCAAAGACCACGGCGACAGTGTCTGGGGTTTGGCTGACCTGTGCTTCAAATAATTGGTCAAGATTTAAGTCCAGCGGGAATGTTGTTTGCGACGCCCTAGACAATTGCCCAAGCTGACGTGATTGATCTTTGGTCAACAGCGGCAAATCGGCAACTCGTTGTTGTGGCGCTTTGACAATGCCACCCAGCAACACGCCAAAATTGTCCATCATTCTATTGATGGTGTCGGGCACAAACAAATCACTGTTGTAACGCCACGTCAGCGCCAACTCATCGCCCCGTTCAACCACACTCAATTCGAGATCAAACTTGATGAGGTTATTTTGTTGTTCAATTGGCGTTAGCTCAAGACCTGGCAATGCGAGCGCTTGTTCTTGTTGCTTTCCTTGTTGAAAGTCTTGTTGAAAGTTTTGTAGGGTGATCATCACCTGATACAACGGACTGTGACTTAAACTACGTTGCGGTTTCAACGCCTCAACCAGCATTTCAAAAGAAACACTTTGGTTATTGTAGGCAGCGAGGATCATGCGTTTGTTTTGTTTCAACAAAGTACTGAACGGCACGTCATCTTCGAGACTGGTTCGCAGCACCAAGGTATTAACGAAAAAACCGATCAACGGCTCGATATCTTGATGTAACCGCCCGGCGATTGGGCTACCCATCACGATATCTGATTCATTGGAGTAACGACCCAGCAACACCGAAAATGCGGTGTGCAGCAACATAAACAGGGTCACACCCTGTTGTTGACACAAGTTGTTAATTTGCTTGGTCAGGTCGGCATCAACGGTCAGCTCTAGCGCTTTGCCGTTAAAACTTTGCTGCGCAGGACGAACCTTGTCCAGAGGCAGGCTGTGCACAGTGGGAATATTGGCCAGTTGCTGAGTCCAGTAATCTAACTGTGACGTCAAAACATCGCCGCTCAGCCATTGCCGCTGCCAGTGGGCAAAATCGGCATATTGTATTTTCAGTGGCGCCAGCGGATTAGCCTCACCCTGCCGGTAAGCGGTATAAAGGCTGATGAACTCATTGATAATAATGCCCGTCGACCAACCGTCACTGGCAATGTGGTGCATGTTGAACAGCATCACATGAGATTGCTGGGCTAACTTAAGCAACTGCACCCGCAATAAAATATCATGTCCCAAATCAAACACTTTTGCCCTGTCGTCACTGGCTGCCTGATTCACTCGTTGGCGCTGTTCGTCTTCATCAAACTCACTAAAATCAGTGACGTTGAGCGGCAATTCGAAAGACTCTCGAAGAATTTGACTGGTTTCACCAAGTTCTAACACCAGCCGGGTTCGTAACACTTCGTGGCGTTGTACTATGGTGTGAAAACTGCGTTGTAACGCGGCCACATCTAGTTCACCATCGAGCCTGAACGCAAACGGCATGTTGTATTGGCTACTTGAGCCTTCGAGCTGTTCGATAAACCATAATCGTTGCTGGGCATACGACAGCGATTGGTCTTTGTCGCGGCCCACCGGAGTGATATCCCCCATGAGCTGCACTTGTTCGTGGCTGTCAATCTCATCACTCAATGCGGCTGCCAACCCCGAAACAGTTGGCTGCTCAAAGAGCGTCACTAACGACAGTTCAACGCCCATGCTCTGACGAACCTGACTGATAACCCGGGTCGCCAATATCGAATGCCCACCCAGTGCAAAGAAATTGTCTTCG
>JABSOG010000948.1 GCA_013216025.1 Algicola sp.
AACTATTCGCCTGAAAAAACCGCGAAAACTGTCTCAAACCAGCTTTCCCTCAGAACGAGTTCTATTCTCGGACAGGCACCTAGGTGCCAGCCCAAGAATAGCCCTTGTTGTCGTTAGGGCATTTATGCTTGGTTTTTTCGAAGTCGACCCTGTTTAAACCCAAGCAATAACCTCGCCGATAATAACAACACCACACTTTGTGCCACCACGTTTTGCCAAGTTGAATAAACCCCAATCCATGACATTTCAATATCATAAGGGAAAGGGGTCAGGCTCAACAAATCTGCTTCTTGCAATGCCCCTATGGCTTTGCCGAGCAAAACAAACGACAGGGCCAGCAGAATATAAGTGGTTAGCGCAAAAAAGCGTTTGATGGGCAGTTTGACCGAGTAGCGAGTCATAAACCACGTGATGAACCCGAGCCCTGCCAATGCGGCAATAAATCCACTGGCGACCGCCGATATATCGGTTGATTTAGCCTGACTCAACAATGACTGGTAGAACAAAACGGTTTCGAACACTTCGCGGTAAACGGCAATAAACGCTAACCCCCAAATGCCCCACAAAGTGCCGAGTTTAAGATTGGCATGGATATTTTGTTCGATATAACGCTGCCATTGGTTGGCATGGGTTTTACTGTGCATCCAAAAACCGACATAAAACAACACGATGGCCGCGAGCAATGCGGCTACGCCTTCCATCACTTCGCGGCTGGCACCACTGATGGTGATCAGGTATTGCGCAGCATACCAAGTGGCAAAACCGGCCAGCAGCGCCGATACCCAGCCAAAATGAACATATTTCAGCGCGTCTAAGCGTCCGGTTCGGCGTAATACGGTGATCAGTGCAATGATCACCAGTAACGCTTCGAGTCCTTCGCGCAACAAGATCACAAAGCTGGCGGTGAACAGCGCTTCGGATGACAAAGACGAACCGCTCAACAGTTTTTGGGCCTGCGCTAACTGAGCCACCGCTTCGTTAACGGCGTTTTCAACGACCTTGCTATCTGCTTTGTTGTTGATTAATCGGCGTAATGCCATCAACTGGGTTTCGATAGATTTTCGCAATTCTGAGTCTTTGATATCCAATGCATTTTCGACCAGTTCGAACCCGTCAAGGTAAGCGCTCACTGACAGCGTTTGGGCTTTGTTGTAATGGCCTGACTGATACAAGGTTAATGCTTTACGCAACTGTTGGCTGGTAAAAACCAGCGGGTTGGGTTGCGCTTCGCTGAGGTTTTCGACATAGGCCCTTAGCTGGTCGAGTTTGCCGGGTTGCTGCAAAGATAACAGCTCGAATAACTGGTTGGGGCTGTAATTGACTCGCTGTTGCAAGTCGGTATTGTGATTGTCGGTGTGGGCGAGTGAATCGAACCCGAGGCTGCCCACATAAAATGACAATGACCAGCGTTGTTGTTCAGTCATTGTGTCAAAGGCAGGCATGGCGGTGCCGTCTATGCCATTATTGATGGCGTCATATAGACCCAATACTGAACGATTTAAGGCTCTGTGGCGGTCGGTAAAATCAGTGGGAGCCGGTTCAAGTGATGCGGCCAATGTGCCGTCACCCTGACCCCACATGCCGTGGCATCCGCCGCAAGATGATTGAAACAATGCAGCCACCTCGGCCTTGGGCAACAGTAATGTGGGTATTGAAGATTGTGGTGCAAGGGCAAGCAATTCACCTCTTAACGCGTTCGTCATATTTTGCACTGCGGCCAAAGTCGCTTTGTTTTTAATCGCACTCAATAATGCGTTGGCTTGATTGGCAAAAGCGGGGCTGTTTGGCAAGGCATTAGTCACAATCAGCTGGCCAAATTCGAGCATTTCTTGATATTCACCTGAGTCAGTTACCTCCCCGGCGGTGACCGCTTCAGCGTAATCGGCACCAATATATTCGGCCAGTTGCATCAATTGTCGTAACTGGGCGGGTTCACTGTCAGCCTGGACGGTTGCGCCAAACAAAAAAGCCGCCAGCAGCATTAAACGGTGTAAAAGTGGTTTTTTCAGTAATGCCATTAAATGATAATCATTCTTATTCGTAATTAAAGGCATGGTATCACCGTTAAGGTGTGATGAGAAGTGCTTTAGTGCGAGGATTTATTGGTTAGTAATGAAGTTATTCAATAGGGGTGGGGTAGTTCAACGCCGGCGGATTTGATGGGGCGAAAACCCATCAACTAGAGCCTTAATATCTTATAACCCTTTGTTTTACAAAAATTTATCTTAATATCTCTTTGTTCAATAACTAGCCTAATTGGTTAATTTATGCTATGTTTATATACAGTATTAAGTTAATTGATATTGCGATGAGGGGAATAAAATGAACCGAAACGACAGTTGTTTATTTGATAACGCCAACAACGACTACAAGCACGATACTGATGCCGTACTTATCAGAAAAATCACCAAACTGGCTAGCCACATCAATGCCGCAGCCTACCAATTCATAAAAATGTTAGCTGAATTTGACCGCCGTAAAGGCTGGTGTCAAAAAGGTATGCGTTCTTGCTCCCAATGGTTGAATTGGAAATGTGGCCTTTCTTATACAACCGCTCGCGAAAAGCTGCAAGTTGCCCATTGCCTCGAAAAACTGCAACATATTAATGAAGCCTTTGAAAGTGGATGAGAAGGTACAAGAGGCGAATACCTGGAGCTTCTTGTACCTGGGAAGTGGAGGCATGGATGCCGACAGGGCAATAGATTAGGGATTCTTTCACCAGACTTTTTTGAAGGTTAGACAGTTTAAAGTAGACCTGCGAGTGAATTCATCCCTGAAGGGTTGTCCTGTCGGTCATCCTGACACTCCACCTCTCAGGAACAATGGCTCCAAGTATTCGCCATCGTTCCTGTTCGCCCACAGGTAGAAGGTGGTTTGTTGATTAAAGCCATCAAAGAACTCATGAGACAGGAGGGCAGAAATGCTTCCGCTGAAGCACCTAACGAGGAACAAAGCAATGTGCCTGTGGTTGAGAAAACCAGCAATAGCCAAAAACGCGCAGATGCGCTTGCAAAGATGGCAGAACATTTTATCGCTACTGCGACTGTAGACGATGAAAGCGGCGGTGTTCAGGCATTGGCAGGCCATGAGCGTTGCCAAGTAGTATTGCATTTACGTGTTGATAGCCTTAAAGCCGAACATGAACACGGTGATAACTGCAATTGTGGTCATCATATGGAAAACCAATGGATTTCGCCAGCAAACGCCAAACGGTTCAGCAGCGATGCCAGTTTGTATACCGCTTTAGAAGATACGTACGGTAATGTATTGAATTTAAGCAGAAAAACGAGGACCGTCGGCACCGCGCTGAAACGAGCGTTAGATTTGCGC
>JABSOG010000094.1 GCA_013216025.1 Algicola sp.
CACATCAAAAATATGCTGCTTTATATACGTTTCAAAACGCAACCCCGAGATTTTTTCGATTATAATGGCCACCAAATCATACGAATCATTGGCATAGTCAAACTTGTTAGAGACCTCAAAAGCTTGATAATGTTGCCATTGGGGCAAAAACTTGAGCTGAGTCGCATAAACCTCAGCCATCGAATGTGTTTTTTGCAAAGCCTCGCGAAACCCGTCAATTCCATCGAGTTCATAACCCGAGGTGTGGCTCAGCAACTGAAAAATAGTGATATTGTCGCCAATCTGTTTTGGTAGTTCGGGCAGGTATTTCGACACAGGGGTGTGCAAATCGAGCAAGCCTTTTTGCACCAGCTGAATGGCAGCCACGGCGGTTATTGGTTTAGCCACAGAGGCAAGTCGCATTTTGGTGGTTACGCTGTTTTTTTGTTTTTGGGCGATGTTTTTAAAACCATAAGCCTGACTTAACACCGTTTGGTTGTGATGTTGCACCAGCACCGCGCCATGAAACAGTCCGCTATTTTCGTTGGCACTTAAGTAATCAATTAGGTTGGCCAAAAAGGCTTTGTCAGACGGGGCAGGTGTGGCTGTGCCTTGGGGTTGTTCGCCCGTCATCATGCCCGTTGCGCGGATTTTATGAGTGGTCTTGTTCAATAAAAACTCGGGGGCGAACCAAGCTTTGCTGGTGGTGCCTTGCACCCACACTTCAAGGTCTAGCGGTTGGTTAATCGACAGCGAATGTGCTCGCACCGGCCCAAAACGATAAAAAATATCTAGCCAATATTCAGTTTTTTGTGCCACATACTCAGCCCCAGATTTGCCATAGTGCGCTTTAACAAAGGTTTCAATCTTAGCGGCCGAACCGGTGTTGTAGGCAATGACAAATGCTTCAAACACCTTGGCAGCAGGTGTTTTGGGCCATTCAAAAGATGCCGCCTTGGCATTGAAACAACAGCACAGACAAAAACTTAAAGCGATAGACGCGAACAATTTCATAAATGTATCCCATTCCCAATTGATTTTGCCGTTGTGGCACCTTTTAACAGGCGCACGCGCGGTCAAAATAGTTTGGAATGGGCGGCATTTATTTTCGTCTTGCCTTACGACTGATACCTTAAGAGCAAGACCTCAAGAAAAGATCGACAAATCCAACGTCATGACCTCACCCATCCAAATCGCATGTTCGGTGTGATCTTTAAGGTGCTCGCCAGTATCAGGGTGAATAAACATCACCAAACCATTGCGGTTTAGCGCAAGCCACGGAATAAACTCGCCAAAGGTTTCATTCTCAACCGTCAATTGACACATCCAAACTGGGTGCGGACCCACCGGCTTGTGATGAAACCGGCCTACTTTGATCGGAAACAACGCCCCAGCTTTTTCGCACAAGGCTTTGGCTTGGTCTGCCTGTTCGGGTTGAAAATACACATGGACATGAAAGTTTTTGATTTGAGCCATCGATACAGCCTTTGAGGTTTGAATGAGTTGGACTATACCTGTGCATTGGCCCAAATTCAATTCTTGTTAACATTGGCTATAATTGCCTGTAAAAGCTACGCTTTTAAGAGATTATTTTTATCGGATACCCCAAATCATGTCAGACAAAAAGAAAAGAGCTTATTTTCGTGAACTCGCCGCCCTGGCCCATGAAAGAGAGTTAAGCACCGCTTTGCAATCGCTTCAAGCTGAGTTCGAACGGTGGCAGCAGGGCCAAATCGACTGTTTTGAATTAAATCAATGCGTCCATGAATTTCATCAAGGCAAATCAAGAAAACTCTACAGCCTTTATGATATGGCTGACTTAGACATCGTCGTGCCCGGCGCAGTTTACCGTGGCATAATCACAGAAGAAGAGCTGGTAGAACCATACAAGTCAGAATTGCTGGAAACGCTTGAGCGTTATCGGTGAGTAGGCTAGCCGAAACCAACAAGCGCCGCGCCTACATTTTGTATTTATTTACCAATGAATGAAGAAATGATGAGGAAATGTCGGAATGTTCATTTTTGCTGTAGATAGCCAATAACACGGTCTTGTCAGCTTGCTTTATATAGTAAATTACACGGTAACCACCGCTTTTCCCTTTGTTAATATCGCTATTTTTTACTCTGACTTTGTAAAGTGTTGCGCCAGTGCCTTGAATCTGATCTCCTGGTGTCTGCCCCGATTCAAGTTCTTGAAACAAAGTGCTTAAATCACTTTTTATGGTTCGATATTTTTTAGACAAATGCCGTATGTTTTTTCTAAATTCAGATGCATAATCCAGTTGCACTTTACTCGGCATCAATACTGTCCCACAGCGTCTTAATGTCATGTGTTTCACCCGCCAGCGCTTCTTTGAGTCCTTGTTCCAAACTCTGCTCTGGTGTTTTTGGACTGACACTCTGTCGAAAGGTATGCACTATATTCAAAAGAGCCCCCAAATACTCTACAGGGGTTTGTTCTATCTCATTGTGTAAGGCTTGTGCATAATCTGTTTCAGGCATGATGAATGTCCTCCGAATGTTATTAACCACTAAAATTAAGAATACGCTTTTTTCACTATTTATTCATCAATAAATAGACCTCGAACAAATCGCGGTTGGATATCTAAAGTTATAACGCAATACATGATAAGCTCAATCATCACATTGCAGAGTCTATCAGCAAGGCATACAAAAATGACAACAAACCACTACAACGCAATAATGACAGACGTGGTGAACCTGCTTTGAAGCTACCATCAAAAGTGTTGTTGACCTTAATCATTGTCTCAGTATTGGGAATAACACTATTTGCACTTCAACCTGAATCAAATCCCAGCCACCAAGCACTTGTGGTTGACCAGCCTATAGAGTCACCGCTTGTTATAAACAACATAACTACAGTCACTGTAATACAACCTCCTGCCCCCGAACTATTACCAGAAATGCAGCCACAAACCTGCATAACCAAAGAACAATACGACGACGATCCGCGCCACCAAATAATGAAAGAATACGAAGACAATGAGTATTATTTGGGCACTGTAGATTACGTCAATTATCTTGACGAGTCTGAGCTTCACTCACTGGCAGGTGACGACAATGTCAGGGCAATGTTTGTGTTGGGTATGAATTATCGCTGGCACGCGCAAATGAACACCTTTGTTTCGGTCTTTGTTCGCCCAGAAGAAACTGACAGGCCAGCTTACAAAAAACGGCCTTTTGATATAAAGATGATGGAAAAAGCCCGTTATTGGTTTGAACAGGCGGCGCTGAATGGCCGTTATAATGCAGTGATGGAGATATCGGTGTCTTACTTGCAACAGCAGCGTCATTTAGATAAAACCGCCGCAGACTATCAACAACAATTGCAATCAATCCAACTCAAAGCCAGAGCCTATGCCGAGCTGCACAATTGGCTCACCAGCGAAATGATTGACTTGCAAAGCGACAGAAACGAGCCACCAGCTGCGCTAGATGAACAGTTGCAACAAATATATGCCGACTTACTCACCAATTTAAAATCAGAATGGATAAACAGCCGTCTGCAAAGGGGTTACGACACCAAAGTTGAACTCAACCTGCCCCCGGCATTTTATCAGCTAAAGGCGTTGAAAAAGCAGATTTGCCAGTAAGGTCTGTGGTTACCTTTTCTTAGCACCCGGCAGTTTGCCTTTCATGCCAAATATGACCCACACATAAGCCAATATAAAATCGGCCAACCCCATAACGGCAAAATATATCTGGTCATATTTATCACAGCGATTATCTTGATAACATGCAGGCGAAGTCGCCAGCTTGGCGGCTACCCACAATATCCCAATAGTCGCGAGAATATACAGTATCGAAACAAAAAGACGCAACAAAAAATGGCGTTGTGTCGAGCTATTGGTTGTGTCTGGTGTTGAAACAGAGTCTTGTTGTGTCATTTAATACCTAGTTATCGTCCTGAAACTAACGTCCATGTTAGGTTTCAGGAGAAAGCGACGTTCAAGCAAGTGGAACTTTGCTTACTTTTCAAGAAGTTGAAAAGGCGGCCCATCCGTGTACCGCGTAGCCAGTGCCCAACAACACCCGTTTCGGGATGGGCACTACCTATTAGCAGCCGTTGGATTTACGCTGCGACAGTAGCCGATGTCGAGGGTCAAATCAACTGCTTAATCGATAAATTCGCGGATATATCCGCGAACCACAAACGCTAGTGCTTCATACCCCGCTGGTTATCCGCCCAGCTTTTCCACAAACCAAAAGACACCATTTGCATCGGCAAATCGGTGCTGTTGATCATTGCTTCAAGGTCTTTGAGCGATTGGCGCTGCCAATTGACGTTTTCAATGTTGGCAAAACCATAAATCAACGCCGCTGCAATGGCAGAGTTGAGTTTCAACTGGCGTTGGTCAACCTTATCGAAGGTGTCTGACTGGGCATGGTAGTTCGACGCGTAATTTGAATCTGTTTGGCTTAATATCAAATTAGGCACACCTTGCATCATGAAGTCATAATTGTCGGTGCCAACAACCGGGTGATCAATCTCACTGAACGGGCCCAACGCGGCTACGGGCTTCAATACCTGCTTTATCGCATCGCTATAATCATTACGACCGTTGGTCATCACGCCGTTGACCCTGCCGGTGCCTATGTCCATAGTCGCAGTCATAACTGTTTTATCGAGTTCGTCGGCGTGGGTTTTAGTATAAGCCCAAGAGCCATACATGCCCTGCTCTTCGCCGTTATACAACACAAAACGCATAGTGCGCTTGGGGCGCAAATCCAGCCTTTTGATTTGGCGGGCCAAGTCTATCATGATCACCGAATTAGAGCCGTTGTCGAGCGCGCCGGTCCCCAAGTCAAACGAATCTAAATGGGCACCAATCACCACATATTGGTCTGGGTATTTGCTGCCGGTGATCTCGGCGACAATGTTATGAGAGGTATATTCACCTGAGCTTGCGACACTGACTGTGGGTGAAAAGCTCAAATCATGGCCAGCACTCAGCAAACGGACGACTCGTTTGGCGTGCTCTCTTTGCATTTGCATAATCGGCAGGGTATTACGAGGGCCCACGCTGGGACCGCGTCGGTAAAGCAGGTTTTTTGGCCGAGATGACATGTAAATCACGCCTCTGGCCTGTTGCTTCAAAGCCATTTTTTCAATAGATGGTGCATCTTTATATTCTTGAAACAAACCGCCAATACCCGCAACATCGTCCAAAATCATGGTCTGAACCAGCAACCATTTACCTTTAACCGCTTGGGCCGCAAAATCCTCGGCTGTGCCGTGCTTTATATCGACAATGCCGCCGCTCATATTTGAACTGTCTGGGGTAAAAGGTTGTGACACAACTTGTGGTTCAAAGGCTATGCCTTTGCCATAAACTTTGGCGCTGGTGTTCACTTCTTGCCAATTACGCGGCATGGTAAAGGCTTCTTTTTGCACCTTTACACCCGCCTGTTTAAACTTGTCGAGTGCCCACTGCACCGCCTTTTCGTTGGCTTTACTGCCGGTCAGCCGGCCACCGATGGTGTCGGTCAGTTGCTTCAAATCGTCAATAATTGGGGTCTGTTGCATCATTGCTGCCACCAACATATCTACATCTTTGGCATTGTTTGGTGCCGCAAGTACCTGTGTCGCCGGTAGCAGGCAACACACCGCTGCCAATATCAATTTACGCATCTAAACCTCTTTGTGGGTTGAAGAAAATTGCACCTATAGTAAGGGGATCAACAGCAACAAACAAGCAGGGATGAGTCCTGGGCCTACAAAATAACCTGTACAAAAACCGTTACGAATAGCGATTGCGCAAACTCGGCAAGTCGCTGTAATACTCAACAAATTCAACTTCGTAGCCATCAGGGTCAAGGTAATAAACGTTTTTTCGATAGTCATCCTCGGCGCCGTCTTTATCAACCTTAAACCCCGCCTCGGCCAACCGTTCGACAACACCGCTGATGTCGCTGGTGACAAACGCAAAGTGTGACAGCCCGACCTGATGGCCCTTTAAATCACGGTTTTGGCCTTCGCCGTTATTGTTTAACGACAGGTATTGATAGTCATCGCCAAAGTGAACCCAAGTGCGGGGTTTGCCGTGCCATGCCCCCTCACCGCCACCGCGTACGCCCCAGTGAGGAAAGGCAGCCTGATAGAAAGCCAAAGATTTTGGGATGTCGTTAACAACTAAGTTTAAATGTTCTAAATGCAGCATAATAAGGTTCCTTCAGGTGTTTGAGTGATATTGATGAGCTTACATGCCGTAGGCATATTCTTGCTGTTTGGGAAAAGGTTCTGCCAGATGTTGGCTACGAACCAGACCCAACACCCCGGCATATTGATGCAACATGTGCAGGCTGTAATCGATGCGATTTCGCAGGTTGCTTTCTCGGGCTGTCGGTTGTTCATCAAGGTTTAAAACATCATTCACATTACGAATGATCAGGTGATCGGGCACCGCAACCAATTTATTGTTTTTCAGTGCATTCATGCGTAATTCGGCAATTGGGTAAGCACCGCTGATACCGCTAACCACAGACACCAACATCGCCGGTTTGTGGCCGGTGTCTTGTTGATCACACATCAATAGAAAGTTTTTCAATATCGGCGTGGCCATACCGCCCCACTCTGGGGTGATCAGAATAAAAGCATCAGCACGACGCAACTTATGTTTAATCAGGGTCCATGCGCTGTCTGGCGTATCAAGGCTGTTGTCTTCGCCATCCCAAAAAGGCAGGTCATAACGACACAATTCAAGATGACTGACATCTTGATAACCACTGGCGGCACTAGCAAGATATTTGGCGACTTTAGCGCTTTGTGAACCGGTTCGTTGACTGGCACTGACGATTAATAATTTCATATTAAATAAAGCCTTTTGTTTACTTATTTATTTTTAAGTATAGTAAAGGCTTTACTTAACAAAGTAAAGTATTTTGTTTATTTAATAATGGGGGGCAATCACAACCCCTTGCTACGAAGAGCAAATGGAGGATGGGTTAGGTGAGGAACGAGCCGTAACCCATCGGTTACTCGACGTTAATCGCTGAGCTGTGGTGTTGCGAATGGTGGTTTCATTGATGGTTTGGTGATTAACGACAATTAACCGATGGGTTACGCGCAAGCGCTAACTACGGCTCGTACCTCGCCCCATCCTCCGGGTGAGGTTTAAACGCGTTTAGTAGTGGTGGTGCCGGGCACCCAAACCCAGGCTGGTGTTGGCGACAGGCCGTCACCAGCCATCTAAGCCACCTCTAATAAAACCTACCTAAATACTCATTAGACGCTAAAATCTCATCAATCAACACCCTCGCATCTGTACCACCCATAAACGCATCGTGCCATTGCGTAAACTCTGCATCATTGGCCGAACGTCTATACAACAAGTTGAACAGCGTAACAACTCGACTTTGGTGGAAGGTTAAGCCGAGGTTTTCGTCAGCTTCACTGAAGAACGTCATCAAACCGCCGCGCGTTAATGACTCGTCATCCAAACGTCCTAACCAGTAGTTAAATCCACTGGTGTCGGCCACTCTGTCAAACAAGTTTTGGTAAACCAACGTGACAAAGTCGCTGTTTGACAAATCGCCGTAACGGGTTTGAAACTCGTCACTGCTGACAAAGAATTCAGCAATTTGGTTGAGGCTCATGTCTTCTTCATGGCGACCCACCCAATACATTAAACCGCTGTGATCTGGCTGGCGTAAAAAGAACGCCGAGTACAATCGATTGATGGCTTGACGTTTGGTTGTTACCCGTTCATCACTCATCAATGATTTTACCCAGTCGGTGCGGCTGCCTGCCGTACTAAGCACTTCCAGCTGCGCCGAAATTTGAAAGTCTGGCCAAACCTCGCCGACCATGTCGCGCAGGGTTTGTTTAACAAATAGACTGTCATCAGTGCTAATGTCGTTGTCTTTAACGTTAACGTCAGTACCATAAACAAACTCAACGCCGTTGGGTATGCCGTCACTATCGGTGTCATCGGTCGATTTAATGTCACTGGTGAGCAAGCTGTTGCGATAATCATTGCCAGCCAGCAAGGCTTTGACCACATTGACATGCTCAGCAGCGCTTTTAGACCAATCTACATACTGCGCCAAGCGGCTTGGGGTCGGCAACTGACCAGTCAACACCAGGCTCAACAATTGTACTTTCATCACCTCATCGGTGGCGTTTTTAAATTCCAAAGATTCGATAAAACCAAACATCATGTCTAAACGACTGGCACTGTTGTCATCCAATGCACCAGTCCAATAAACCAAACCGTCGGCATCTGCATCTCGGTCAAGCACATTGCGATACACCAGTTGAACAAATTGGGCGTTACTGAGTTCGCCATATTTTTGTTGGAATTCAGCAGAGTTGACAAACATTTCAACCATTTGCGACCACTCAATCCCCTCGCCTAGATTGTGTAGATAAAAACGCACGCCCTGAGCATCTGGATAACGTCCCAGCGTTGCCTGATACACACGCCCAATAAAACTCAGTTTGCTGGTGACGTCACTTGACATCAACGAGCGGTAAACATCTAACGGTGTTGCGTTGCCACTGGCTAATTCCCCAGTCCAAAACGTCACTTCATCGTCGGTGGCAATCCGGCCTGCAAAGTCGCCAAAAGCCAGGTTGACTAGTAAACGATGATTGCTAAACACATCGTTGTCTTTATTCTGTGGGTTAGTCCCCTCAAGCAGTTCAAGAACCAACGGCAGTCGATCTTCATCGTCGTCAACCCAAACGTCAAGGCTGTCTATCGGACTCAGCCCCAGATTAATTTCCACTAAATCAGAGAATCCGTCACCATCACTGTCTAGTGAAAAATCATTGCTTTGAAGCGGATCATAACCATATTTGACCTCGGTACCATCCCCTACACCATCACCATCGGTATCGGCCAAATACAGATTGCTGCCAATGAGGTATTCTTCAAGGTTGGTCAATCCATCATTGTCTATATCACCAGCGGCATCATCGGGGTCGGTAAAATCCAAACCATGTTGACGTTCCCAGACATCAGTCATGCCATCGTTATCATTATCAACATCCAAACCAATGTACCTGATATTATCTATCCACGCGGCATCGTCAAGCTGGGCGTTGTCACCAGTAGTTGTAAATTCGACGGTCACAAGATGCAAGCCTTTGCTAAGGGTTCTGCTAAAAGATTCCCAGTCGTGAGTACTTACCTTCTTTTTTGCAATTTTCGAGGAATCGTATTCGGCATCGATGAAGATCTCTAAGCGACTCGACGCAGCCAGCATTTTGTGATCAAATAGCAACATGCCAGACTCAAAAAATCCCCACCATTGCAAAATAACGGTATTATCAAGTGTATCGTTTTTACCCATCAAGCTGTATTCGCCTGCCTGATGTTGTGCGGTAGAAATCGCCCAAGCGGTTTGTGCATTATCAGGGGCTCTCAAAAAAGTGGGTATGGTGTTGTTTTCAAAGGTTTCCAGCAGGTTGTTAAACCACTCTGGTGCTGAGTTGGCGTCGTTTGGCGAAGTACCTACCTTGTATTCATCTTTATCGACAAATCCGTCACCATCAGTATCTCGATTGGTGGTTTTGAGCAGCGGATCCATACCATGCTCAAGCTCCCAGCCATCAGGCATGCCATCCTGATCGCTGTCTGGCATCCACGGATTGGTTTGGTGAATATTGACCTCATCACCATCAGATAGTCCATCTCCATCGCTATCTGCATTATTGATAAGAGTGAACAATCCAATTTCTTCACTATTGGTCAATCCATCGCCGTCCCAATCCTCATTTGCATCAAGCGGATTGTTACGGTCCAGTCCCTTATCATATTCAACTTGGTCGGTCAGACCATCACCGTCACTATCAAGGCCATCGGCAATAAAGACCAGATTATCTAACCACACACCCTGTTCTGACGTTTCACCCCCCAAACGACCATTTTTGGTGTACTCGAAGCGAATAGTATGCAGACCCTCAGTGAGGCTTTCACTGTGCCTGAACCATCTCGTATAGGCGATGGCCTTAGCCTTGCCATCAATCACCAGAAAAATTCCATCCCAATAATCAGTCATTAAGCCAAACAAATCATAAGATAACCTGCCGGCCTCAAAATACCCAGTCCACTCAACAACGGCCATTTGTCCCGCCCTAAGGTCTGGTGCAGCCAAAGCGTAAATACCCTCTTTGCTGCGTTCAGAGGTCACTTGCCAGCTGCGGGCATGTTCGTTGTTATTCACCAAATAATCAGGTTTTATGCCATTTTCGAAAGTCGCTTCACGCGATTGTATCGGGGTTGTTTGGGCGGTATTGTCTTTGGGATCAGTGCCGGTTTCAAATTCAACAAAATCACTCATGCCATCGTTGTCGCTGTCAATGTCGGTACCAGCAACCTTAGGCTCAAGGCCGTATTGAACTTCCCAGCCATCAGGCATACCATCACCATCGCTGTCGGCCTCGTTAGGATTGGTCCCATGGATAGTGTGCTCATCACCATCGCTGAGTCCATCACCATCACTGTCGGCTAAATTCGGGTCAGTGCCTGCGTTATATTCCGCCAGATTGGTCAATCCGTCTTGGTCTGGGTCTTGCCCCGCATCTTGTGCGTTGGTGTCATCTAGCCCATGAGCAAACTCCCAACCATCATAAAGACCATCGTTGTCGACATCTGAACCCGTTGCAAAGTAGCGCACACTGTCGAGCCAGTTGTCGCCCAACGCTCTAGAATAATAATTGCTCCACTCAATGGTATGTATACCCTGTGTTAGGGTTGCCGAAAACGTAGTCCAATTTTCTGTACTGTAGAGACTATTGTAATGGCTGTAGCCATCAATCGAAATTTGGGCCCCTGCCCTGGTGTCCGCCAGGCTGCCTTTGAAGGCGAAAGCCAGTTCACCAGCGCCAAAATAACCCGTCCACTGAATGAGTGAAATCTTGCCCGGCTCGGCCCGCAAACTTTGACCGCCTTGATGGGCTTCGCTGTTGTCAACCGTCCAAGAACCTATAGCATTTTTTGGTATAGACCATCCTGTAGGCAACCCCTCAGATTCAAAGGATTCATTGGCATAAAGAATAAGCAACGGCTGGCTGGTATCGTCGTTGGGCAAGGTACCCATCTTGTACTCATCAAAATCGCTAAACTCATCGCCATCAGTGTCTAAAGTATTCTTTACCAATGGGTCGAGCCCATGCTGCACCTCCCAGCTGTCTGGCATTTCATCACCATCGGTGTCAGCAATTAAAGGGTTGGTTAAATGAATGTTGACCTCATCACCATCACTCAATGAATCTTTGTCAGTATCACTAATGTCTGGTCGGGTATTGGCCGTAAACTCCGTCAGGTTCGATAAACCGTCATTGTCGTCGTCAAGCGCAGCGTCTTGTGCATTATCTGGGTTAAATCCAAAGCGTAATTCCCACAAGTCTGGTAACCCATCACCATCAGTGTCAACAACGGGTAAGTTGTTGCAATAAACCCCGACCGCAACAAAAGCGTTGTCAACATCAATACTATTGTATAGAAGATCGTCAGCGGCGTTGATCACCCCACAAGCCCCCTGGGCAAAAGTGGTTGACCAAGTCCAATAATGCTTGTTGGCATCAACAAACAAGGTAAAAGCTTTTTGCACATCCCAGCCATCGGTATTGGCCAATAAATAAAAGGCCTTGTTAAACAAACCGCTAGAATAGTGAACATCAAGACGCGAATAAAACTGGTCATAATGATCAATCGATAAACCATCTTTAGTGGGATCATCAAAATAACGCAGCGCTGGGGTATTTTTGGTGATCTCTCCCCCAGTCAACCAGTCGTTACTACCATTAACAAAATACTCCGCCGCTTCTCCTGCGATATCAGAAAAAGACTCATTGATGCCACCCGATTCTTCCCAATAGAATAAGTCTGAATATTTATCAGTGAAACCATGGGCGATTTCGTGAGAGACAACATCCAGTGACGAAAACGGATAATACTTGTCGTTACCATCGCCAATATGTACTTCGCCATCGTTCCAATAGGCCCCGGTAGTTTCACCCGAATGCACTTTAACCCGCACTTTTTGCGTCAGCGGTGACATTTGATACCAGTCGTTATACATTTGAAAAACGCGTGCAGTGGCAAAATGGGTGTCATTGAGGGGCGAATAGGCGCCATTAATGGCATAATGGGTATTCTCACCACAAACAAAGCCAAAAGCATCAAAGCTTCGAAATTTGTACTCAAGAATGTCAAAATCATCAGATTGCATGAAACACACATCGGTACTTTGATTAACCTGCATGGCCGGTTTGTCGGTGCCGTAGTGATATTTTCCGGTTTTTTCATTGCCACCGGGACCTGTGGCTTCAGCAGTTTTAAGGTCGTCCCATTGGCGGATAACCGTTTTATTTACCGCATCAATCAAGTAAGCAGGTTTGCTCGACTGAACAATCTCGCTTCGATGAAAAAAGCTGACGTAATAAACCACCCGTGCCTGTTGGTCGTCGCTGTTTATATAAATATAGGGAATACTTTGTTGGTCAGATAATACAAGCTGTTGAGATTTTACTTCAAGTGTTTGCGCGTGCAGTTTAATCGCGTGTTCTAGCATCGCCTTGCCAGTAAATTTGGCTAGGGCAGCATTCACACCAGCCGGTGGTAGTTGAATGTTTTTCGCCATTGAACCATTCAGTTTACTGACCCGCCCGCGTTTGTCGGCGTGCACCACCACTTGTTGTCCCCACACGGGCAAGTCTTGGTAATATTGCTGATAACGTTGATGACGCAGATTATTGGCACCGGTTTGCTGGTCACCAAGGGTTTTGAGCTGATAACCAACCCCCGCCGAGCGGCGGAGGTTTTGCACTAGGTCACGCTCATAAACCACCGGCTTTGCGCTGGGTGCGCGTAATGTACGCTGGCTAAAGTTTTTCGTGCTTGGATTAGAGTTTTGATTAAGTGTTTGAGCAATGTCCCAGTGAGACAATTGCACCGATTGCGCGGCAAAAACGACAGGGGTCAAAGCAGCCGCCAAAACGGCCAAGGGATAGAGTAAATGTTTTTTCATGAAAAATTCCTATTCATACGCAGTCGACAAAAACGACTTTCCTGTTGTTCTGATGATTAACGGTGTAAAGGCAAATAAATATCAGTACAGATTTTATGGGGAATACTGGTTTTAGGCAAGTGGGCTTTGGTGGTTTTATTGTCAATTTTTGGTTTTTTTGTGTGAAATTTTGTCGATGGTTTTATAAACGGCTGTGATATCGAGGTTTATGGGTCAGCTTAGCGCTTATATCGATGTTGGCGTAGGGTCGGCAGACAAGAGGACAAGCAATGAAGGCAAAAGTGTTGAATAAAACAAATCACTCTGGCCCCTTGATTTTAAACTGCTGATTTTATTTGTTTTATTTGGTTTTCAACGTCTCTGACCCCTTAGGTCTTTAGGTCTTTATTTCGCTTCCCACTTTTCAAAGCTAGATAACACTTTCATCGGCGGCGATCCTTTTTTCTTTACAAGATAGTTGTCCACTAGGTTATTTTTGCTGTCAATTACGAACACCGCCAGTGAATCTTCCAATACATCAATTTTAAAAATAAAGTATCGGCTATTGTCTTCCTCATTTAAAAAGATACCTTTTAGATAAACCCTGCTTGATTGCTGATTAATTGGTTTTTTGGCATACGCAAGCACCATAGAATTATAGTTCCTAACGGTTATACGCGGTCTGCCTCCTGTCAGCTCCAACCGCCCCCATTCCAAACCATTGTAGGTCCAATCTTGCATTGCAGTAGGTTTAATCACAGCAGGTTTGGTTGCACATGAAACAATAAAACAATTGACAGTTCCATTAATAACCCCTTTCTTCTTAGCATTGTTCACACCCCAAAAGCTAAGGAAGAATGTATCAATGATTTTGTCATCGCTACCGACTTTGATAACCGCTTCGACGTCATATTCTCCACCTATCGTAAAAATCAAAAGGCGAGTTTGGGTGGCATCGCATACCATAGTGCGGTTGTAGTATATTTGCCTTCTGTCTAAGAAACTATCATCCATAATTGTTGTCTCTTGCAGTCGTTTTATCAAACCTTGGTCGCGTTCAAGTCGCTCAGCAATTTCACATTGTTTCTTATCGTAGCCTTTGTACAGCCAGCTATATTGCTGGTCATCCTGGCTTACCATGAATGTGCACGCGACCAGAAATGGCATGAGTATTGCCAGTAGTGCATTTTTCGTCATTTTCACCCTCTAAGTTTTCTATTGTGAATGTGCCAATGACACTCGTTAATTTGATATGGCATATATTAATGTATCGAATTTTATTTAATTTTGAGCCTTAGTTTTTCATTTTTTGTCGCTCTATACTTATTGCCCATATCAATAGCGTTGCTTTGTTCTTTTTTCGCTTCTGCCGGTTTACTGGGATCATCTGCAACGCCTTTATCAATATTTGCAGCATGGCCGCCCAGTTCATGCGCACCGACCCCTTCTGGGGTAGACGTAAATCCACCGGGAGTAGTGAAATCTTCCAAGCTGAGTTTCGTTGTCGAGCCTGTGCCATTGCCATTGTGAGCATCGGCTGGATTGCGGTTTGCTTTTGATTTTGGCGCTTCACCGGGACTTACCGCCTCTACAAAATGTAAATTAGCAGATCCTCTTAATTGACGTATTTTGCCTTCGAGTACAGTGTCACCAGAGGTTTCAACGGCTTCGACAATAGCGTTTAGTTTTTCGGTTTCTTTTGGATTGTCGCCAACGACCAATAATACCCGTCCATCAGGATCAACGTATCGATACGGATTATTATTTGTATACAGATATCTGTTAAAAGACATTATTGGGTTACTTGCAATATACCCAACCGGATCATTACTCAAAAACCGACCAAGTAACGGGTCATAATACCGAGCCTGCATATAATTCAAGCCACTATCATCATCCCACTGGTGTCCCGTATAGCCAACATTGGTATTATCTACACTTTGGCTGCCATCACCAAGTGAAACTTGGGCTTCTGTTACTCGTTCTTTACCGAGGAAGATGTAATCTGTGATGGTTTCGGTTTGCCGATCCCACTGATAAATCATTCGTCCTGATTGATCGTAAATGCTGTATCTTGCCTTAGTGGGGGTATTATTGTTGATGTCTTTGATTCGCTTACCATTGCCATCATAGACATACGAATGGCCACCAGCGCCAGTTACTTGCCCTACTTGGTTTCTTGGTAATTGAACATTACCTGTGTTTGTTACTGCGCCTCTTTTGTTATATGTGAAGCTGTAAGATTTGCTTTTACTGCCTGTCACACTGGCTGAATTTAAGCGTTTGGTCGTTGAGTCGTAAGCATAACTGACCGCCATATTACCCAAATTTTTGCTAGTGATATTACCCATGGTGTCATAGGTAAAGTTTGCAGCGCCCCATTTTCCGTTGGCTGAGGTCAACCGGTCGAGGCCATCGTAACCCATAGCAATGTTGTAGCTGGCATCTTTATGGTCGATGATGCTGCTGGTATTACCGTTGCCATCATAGGCGTATTGCAGGTGGGTTAGCGCGGCTGTTCCTTTGAGTGTTTTGAGGTGCAGGGGCAATTGGCGATTATCCAACGTTAGGTTGTATTTTAAGCCATTGCCGTAAGTGAAGTCAGTTAACGTGCCGTTGGCGTGATAACTTGCACCCGTTGCAAAAGTGCCCGCTTTCGTGGGTTGACCAAGCGCGTTGGGCGCGTAGCTGATTTGTCTGCCTGACGGATAGGTCAACGTCGATTGATTACCTAACGAGTCGTAACCGTATTTCAGTTCAAAGGTTTGGCCGTCGAGCTTTAGGGTTTCATCAGTCGTTTGGCCTTGGGTATTGTATTTGTATAACCATTGCGTTGGGCCGCTGTTCACGTTGGTCACGTTGCCGTTGGGGTCGTAATAATAGTCGATGTCTGCCGTTGCGCTGTTGCTGAAGTTTTTGTATTTAACGCGCCCAAGGTTGTCGTAGGTTAAGTGCACCTTTTCACTGGCGAGTACATCCGTTCTTGAACAGCTATTCGTTGCACCGCTGGCACCTTGCGCATACCACTGCAATTCGCCAATGGCGTTGTATTCGTAAACAGTTTTACCAATGTCGGCACGGTAGCTTTGGCACATGCGTTGGTATGCATCGTAATAGCGATGCTCGGTGAGGCCACCTTGGGTGATTTTAGTGACATTACCAAATTGGTTGATTTGCATGCTGGTATCAACGCCTTGTGGCGCATCAATAAAGGTTGCAATGCTGTATGACGGTGCGCCATAAGCCAAATACGTAGTGGTCGTTTCGTTATCACGGTTGTCGCTGACTTTTCGTTTGTTGCCATTGAGGAAGGTAAAGACTGTATTACCGGTTGCTCCATATTGGCTGACCACTTTTTCACGTTGCATACCATCGAATGTGGTTGTAATCCCTTTGCTGGTATTGCCCGCTGTCGTCAGCGGGTAACCTTTGAAAGTGACGTTGTTGTAGGC
>JABSOG010000949.1 GCA_013216025.1 Algicola sp.
AACATCACACCCAGCGCGAAGTAAAAAGGGGAGGATACGTGACCTGCCTTTACAAAAAGAGGTACCGTGTGGCCGACTATGACACGGGCTTTCGCAGAGTGAGTGGCGAACAATAAGCACCTACCTGGAGCTTGAGGTTCCCACGAAGTAGAGGCCCGGACGGCCGACAGAAACGTACGGTGGGATTCTTTCACCGAACCCGTTTATACAACATGACACCCACCTTCGGGCGAGCGGCGTCAAAACAGTGAATACCGAGGTGTCGGACCATTGAACTGTTTTTACCGGCAAGTCGGAGGTCAGTACGACTGACACTTGTGCATGGACGAACTATGATAGCGCAATGCAGAATGCAATTGCCGAGGGCCCAACATTCATGGATGAATTTCAACATCGACTTATCACCAAAGGAGCTGGTTGAGGTTTGAATATAAATTTGGCGCAGGCGTCGATGTCAACTCCTTGTCGAATGTTGTCGCCCTGTTTGGCTTTTCTGGCCGTGGCTATTACCTGCAATAAATTTATTTGCCGATGGTAGCGTCTAATTGTCTGGTGGGTAATGGCTGTTATTGTTATCTTAGACATTTTTGCCAGCTATCACATTTTCCAGAGCAAACGCAGGTGCCCGATGCGCATAATTGTTTTAACCTTGTTGTTTTTTCACTCACTGATTGCCATGGCGTCGGATACTACGGTTCGTTTTGAACAGTGGGGCGTCAAGCAAGGCATGTCGCAAAACTCAGTGCTTTTTAGCGTCCAAGACCATCGGGGTTACTTGTGGTTTGCCACTCAGGATGGTCTTAACCGCTTTGACGGATACGAATTCAAGGTATTTCGCCACTCACCGGCTGACTCAGGGTCGATTTCAGACAATCTGGTTAATACTTTGTTTGTCGATTCAAAGGGGACTTTGTATGCAGGCACCCATGGCGGCGGGTTGAACCGCTACAATGAGCAAACCGAACAATTCACCCACTATCGCCATATTCCTGAAGATCCACACAGTATAAGTAACAACAATGTTGAAGCTATCATCGAAGACAAAAACGGGCAGTACTGGGTTGGTACTGAAAGTGGATTAAACCGGTTTGACCCAGATACAGGCAGGTTTGAGCGCTTCTATCATGATCCTCAGGACGTAAACAGTTTGAGCAGTGATTTTATCAGTGGTATTGCCACAGATGACGACGGCGTGTTGTGGATAGGTACATTTGGCGGTGGACTGAACCAGTTTAACCCGAAACTTGGGCGATTTGTCCGCTACCGCTTTGACTCGTCCAGTCCCGGTAGCTTGAGCAATGGCCGGATATGGTCTGTGTTGCTGGACTCAAAAGGTGTGTTGTGGATCAGTACTTTGGCACCGGGTTGAACCGCTTTGACCGCAAAACTGAAACCTTTGTACGTTATCGTTACAACCCGTCTGATAAACACAGTTTGGCCAGCGATGACGTTTGGGCGATGTATGAAGACTCAAAAGGTAAGCTTTGGCTCGGCACCAATGCCGGGTTGAGCCAATTTGACGCCAACCTCGGGACACTAGAGTCCTACCGCCATCAAGTTGCCGACCCGGACAGCTTGAGCAATGATATTGTCAGATCGATTTTTCAAGATACAAAAGGCACGTTCTGGATTGGTAGCTACGGCGGCGGACTCAACAAATTCGACATTTACAATCAGCAGTTTACCCACATAAAGCACTCTGTTGACAAGCCAAACAGTCTCAGCCATAACGTGGTTATGTCGATAATCGAAGATAGCCAGGGCACACTTTGGTTTGGTACTTATGGCGGCGGTCTGAATAAGCTGGATAACCAGACTGGCGCTTATATTCACTATCGACACGATGTCGCGAATCCCCACAGTATAAGCTCTGACGCAGTGAATTGCGTGTATGAAGACAGCAAGGGCCGCATTTGGGTCGGTACCTTGAACGGTGGCCTCAATCGCCTGGACCGCCAGTCGAATCAATTTATTCACTACCGCAATGAAAAAGACAACCCCCACAGCTTGAGCAGCAATGCCATCAATCGTATTTTTGAAGACAGTAAAGGCAGGTTATGGGTGGCATTGGCCAGTGGTGGATTGAATCGGCTTGACGCCGGGACCGACCGTTTTGTTCATTACCGGCCCAGAAAAAACAATCCCAATAGTATCAGCAGCGAATATGTCACAGCAATTTATGAAGACAAATACAACCAGGGAGGGCGAGGGGAAATATGGATCGGTAGTGCCGGTGGCGTTAGCCGATTGGCGCCTGAAACCGGGCTTTTTCATTCCTATGCTGTTGATCCCTCCAAGCCCGGAAGCTTGAGCCACAGCCTGATCACCTTTATTCACGGTGATAGTGCTAATCGGATTTGGGTCGGCACCCAAGGTGGTGGATTGAACTTGTATGATGCGACAACGGACAGTTTTAGACATTTTCGTACCAGTGACGGCCTTTCCAACGATAGCGTGAACGGTATGCTCGAAGATTCCAGTGGTCAAATCTGGTTGAGTACCAACAGGGGATTGGACAGGTTTGACCCAAACAGCGAGCATTTCACCCACTATGGCGTCAGTGACGGGCTGCAAAGCGAAGAATTTAATGTTTTGGCTTATGCACGCAGGGCCAATGGCGAAATGCTGTTTGGCGGTATCAATGGATTCAACCGGTTTTATCCGGCAAATATCATCGATGAGCAGACACAACCAACGATAGTATTGACCGATTTTCGTTTGTTTAACCAAAGTGTGCCTATTGGTCGCCAAACTGCCGGGCAAAGTGGCCTGTTTACCCTGGAAAAATCTATCGATCATTTGCAATCGTTGACCATTGGTTATCAACATCGTTTGATCTCTTTTAAATTTGCGGCATTGGGATTTAACAACCCGGAACAAGCGGAATATGCCTATAGCCTGGGCAAGCGCGAGCGCAATAGCAATTGGATATATACTGGTGCCGACAACCGCCGGGCGACTTTTACCAACTTGTCGATGGGCACGCACACCCTGCGCGTCAAAGCCCGGTCGAAAAATGGTCAATGGGGGGACAATGAGCGGGTGTTACAAATCATCGTGACACCGCCTTGGTACAAAACCTGGACAGCCCATTTTATCTATGCCGTGTTATTTGTTGGTTTTATCTATAGCGCCTATCGTTTGCGCGCCAACGCCTTGATCAAAAGAACGGCCGAGCTTGAGCAAGGCGTGGTTGAACGTACCGCGACCATTAATCGTTTGATGATGCAAAAAGAGCGGATGTTTGCCAATATCTCCCACGAATTCAAAACGCCGCTCACTTTGATCCTCAACCCGCTGGCCACGATTTTACCCAGCCAAAGTG
>JABSOG010000950.1 GCA_013216025.1 Algicola sp.
CGCCATCGGTATGGTGCAAGGTGGTCACGACCTGACTTTTGTTGATGCGGTAATTCATCGGGATGATGTTGGTTTTGTCCATTCTCGCCATGCCAATGCGTTCAGCTTGGGCAAAAGTGGTGCCTGTGGTCGACAGTTTGGTGGTGCCATTGATGTCAAATTGTTCGGTTGCTGCCAACATGCCTTGGGCTGGACTGGTCCAGTCACGGTTGTAATAGTGTTTTGTTTTGCTGCCATCAGGGGCGGTGACTGTGGTTTGCTTGTGGTGCAGAGTGTCAACGGGCGCAGTACTCGACAGTTTTTGTGCCGCCGTTGCGGTGTTGCTGTCTTTGCTGTACGCGCCATGATTGCTTGAGTAGCTATATTGCCAGTGCATTGTTGTCAGGCCCGGGCCTGACAAGGTTTTGCTTTGCAATGACATATGGCCGTTGCAAAGAGGAATAACCTCTATGCGAGGGTCATCTCCATCACGTGCCTGTGCGTAGTCGACATTGCTGGTACCATGCAAGGTTTCTTTGACGTTGAACGTACCAACGGCACCATGCGGGTGGGTGACTGTGCCGGTATAGGTGTTGGTATCAGCGCCGATTGCGTCACAACCTTGCCCTGTGGGCTTTTTTGAACCGACTAGGTCAAGGTTGTAATGCCATTGGCGTGTATCGGGTCGGGTGACGGTAGTGAGGCACCGTTAGGGGGCTGGAGTAACGGAGGCTAGGCAACAGGGGACAGAGCAGTCGTCAAAAACATGGAACAGCTTCGCGTTCGCAGTTTTTGCGATCTGCTCTATCCCCGGCTGGTGGTGGCCCTGGGCGACTTAAAACCAGTCTTGTGATGGCGATGGGCTGCCACTGGTTGGGGTCAGTGCAAAACAAGTTTTGTGGACAGCTTGCCTGTCCCTGCACTTGTTTTGCTTTGACCCCCTTGCGGAGCCTCCGTTACACCGGCTTCTAACAAAGTTCGTCAAAGGTATAAATGGTGCCATCTGGAGCGTAAGCTTTAAACCCTTCGAATTTCTCTTTGGTGCCAAAATCGCCCGGTATCTGCCGGTCAAAACATTTGATTCGCCAATTACTCTTGGTCACTCGGGTAATACCGGCCGTATTGCCAAAAAGGTTGGCAACGAGCACCGCAGTTGGCTCTAGCAATTTATCATTGACATGACCGGGCACGTTTAAGGTATCGCCATTCCAGTATTGATGGCTTTTGTGAATGTTGTGCATACCCGCTATCCAGCCTGGGTTTAGTGGCCCAGAGCAACCCAACCCATCACCCCAACTACCGGAGTAAATACGGTTATAGTAACCCAATGTGGTGTGAATGCTGGGTATGTCGAGCTGCCAGTCGGCAAATCCAGCAGAGCCTTTGCCTCGGCGGCTTAACCCTCTGAATTTGCGGCGAATGGCAACTTCTAAGTTTGAATTGCCCGGTAAGCTGATGTCTGTTTGGCTAAAACCGATTGAACCAGAGTTGAGGTCGATTTGTTCACCCAGCAAATCGGTTGTTTCTGGCGTGATGGTCGGTTCGACCTTCAAGCGTTCAAGAATTTTGCTATCGATTGGTGCAGTTGAATCGGGTTTTGTTGAGGCGTCATCACCGCCTTGGTCTGCTGCTAAAGTGGTAAAATCCAAAGCGCCTTTGTTGACGACACGGCTCATCATGTAATCGTGGCGTTTTTGTGAGGCTTTGTTTTTCTTTACTTTTTTATTTCCGGCGACTGCGCCAGTACTACTGCCAAGGCACACCAGCGCGATCAGGGCAATTATTTTGCTCGTCTTTGTCATTTTCATTATGTCGTCCTTTTACTGTTTGTTTTCTTGCTGACCAAAGGGATAGCTATATTGGGTTTTTTCAGTGACTTTGTTGCTGTCGCTGCGCAAAATTGGCGTGCCGAGCGTATCATTCGCCGTATAGGTGTTTTTCAACCGCATGGCCGGCAATACCGCAGACCAAGCAGTACACCCGGTGTTGTTACAGGCCCTGACGAGGTAATCGTAATTGGCGATTATCGGTTGGGTGAACAACATGCTGGTGGATGCACCGCTGTAGGCCAATCCCCAGCTGCCGCTGTTCTTTTGTTCATACAATTCGTAACGTGTAGCACCTGAGGCGGCAGTCCATTGCAGGCTGTATTCGAGCATTTTGGGGGTGGATACCCGGCTTAAGCTGGGCGTATTCATCACAACATTAACGGTAACAACCACTGATGCGATGCCGGAGTACGCACCTGCGCTGTCCAATGCTCGATAGTAAAAAGTATCACTGCCCGAGTAGTTGGCATTAGGCGTATAACGGATTTGATTGCCGTTAAGACTCACGCTGCCATTGCTGGGATTAATGTAAACACTGGGTGTCAGTATTTGGCCTTCAGCATCACTATCGTTATTCAACACAGCGATATCCACAAAACTGTTTTGATTGACCGTTGCGGTGTCGTTATAGGCAGCGGGGGCTGTATTTGGGGCCGTCACCGTTAAATAGGCGTAGGCTGAGCCGCCACAACCCACTTTGGCGTTACAGGCTTGAACTCTATAACGATATGAACCACCCATTGAACGAGCGGTTGAAAATGCATAACTTGTTTCATTCCAATGGCCGCGCGACACCGTAAAGGCCACGGTTTCAGCGCCGTCGTTCAAACGTTCATACGCAGTATACACCGTACCATCAACAGCCCCACCCGCTGGGCTCCACGACACCATATAACTGGCGTTAGTGGCCACGTTCACCGGAGACACCGACAAATCACGTGGCATACTCGGCGCCGCAAACACATAAATCCGTCGCCACGGGCTCAAACCACTGCAACCAGCACTGTTACAGGCTTTGTATTTGTAATACTGGTAACCCCAGTTGCGATGAATCAAATAGGTCGAGGTATCGGTGCCACTGTAAACCAGCGTGTAACTTGAATCATTTGAACTCTCGTACAACTGGTAATAAGTCGCCCCAGTCACGCTGTCAAAGGGAATGTTGTAGTAGTAACCCATCGGTTTGTAGCTGTTGCCGTCATTACCGGGATAGTTGCTAGGTGCAGCAGGTACACCAACCAAAGACTGTGTCGTGCCTGCTTTGGCTTTGCTGGGTGAGTAACTGTGGTTGGCATGACTAGAAAATCGAAAACCAGCAACTTCTTGGCCATTTTCATCAATGCCACCAGGTAGGTTATTAAATCTAACCAAATCGACCCCTTTATCGCCATCGACATTACCCACACCCACACTGTATTCATCACTGTGCCAATTTTCACCGGTTAACTTGGCATTGATGCGTTTGGCCGATTTAAACTTCTTTTTACCAGCATAAATTAGGTAATGTGGCTGGTC
>JABSOG010000951.1 GCA_013216025.1 Algicola sp.
TCAACGGGGATGTATTACACGCCATCACCGATGGTGAAATCTTCTGGCTGCAACTTGATGAACCGGCCCGTGGTGTACATTGGGTGGCCTATCAACAACAGCAAGTTGTTGGTTACTTTGCTCAAACGGCAACACAATTGGTCACTGGCAGCGATGGTCTATACAGCTACTCTGCCAGCCAAATCAATAAACTGGCCTTTAGCGGTGTTGATGCTGCGGCTGCTTTGGTACCAACGCTGACCAATACGGCCAACGGCTTTATTATCACTGACTTTACTTTGGCCGATAATCTGGCAGGCGAAGCTCTAACCCTTAGCGATAGCACAGGTAAACTGATTGCCAGCCAACCGGTATGGTATCTCCAGCAGCAGGCCTTGTTTGTTGCCCGTACTGCTGTGCCCCAAGGTGTTGCACAATTAACCCTGACACGAATCGAACATAGTGGTCGTATTACCACCGCTGATTTGGCGCTGAATATTAATGACTCTACTGGTGTTAAAGCGGTCACTCCGGCCTCTGGCAGTGTGATCAGCAAGGGCGCAATGTTGCCTGTGACCATTGAGTATCAAGATGCGGCGATGATAAACAGCCACAGCCTGAGTATTAATGGTTTTGATACGCCGGTTGGTACTTTTGCCAATATTGGCGCTGGTTGGTTGTTGGCGGACGCTTTGAGTCCTTCCTTTGAATGGACCGCTAATCAGTCGACTCAGGGATTGTCTCAAATTACCTTGGTCGATAACGACCTTGAGCAGGGCAGTGTGACGCTTATCTCACCACGCAATAATCAGCAGTTTGTCGAGGGCGACAAAGTGACTGTGCAATATCTGATTGCAGATGACAGTGGTGAAGTATTTAACCACGCAGAAATCACCTTGCTTGATTTTAATGGCAATGTGGTACTGCGCGAAATGACCAATAATACCAGCGGTCAGTTGGATTTGCGTTTGGCTGCCTTGGCTGAGCAAGACAACTATCAGCTTAGGGTTCGCGGTTATTACGGCGCAGGTTATCGCTTTAGTGAAAGCAAAGTGGGCATTCGGGTTATTCCAAAGCGTGACCAGTTAAGCATTACCCTTACGGGTATTGGCAATCAGGTGATGGTTGGCAGTGATATTACCCTCAATATAGCAGGCACAATTCCAGCCGGTTCGATTTTGTCACTGCAAGTGACTGACGAACAAAGCAATATCATTGCCGTTGGTGAGCAACAACTGAACTTTACAGTACCTGCACTTTCTGTGTTGAAGACCGGTTTGGTGATAAAAGGTTCAATCAGCGATGGTTATGGCAATGCTCGCGCTGTCGAGAAAACCGTTTAAGTGATTGATCCCATCAGCTTTAACACCAATGCCGTACAACAAAGCTTTGATGTGTCACTGGCTGGTGTTCAAACCGCTTACTTTACCCAAGGCGCGGTGTTATTTGACCAAACCGGTGCTCGGCTATTTACCTTTAATGGCAAGGTTACTGCCATGGCGTATATCCATGATCGACTGTTGGTCGCCATTGATGGTGATGGCATCTTCTTTGTCGACCCGGCTGAAAACTTTGCCCTGTTGGGTAATTATCCGCTGGCTGATACGGTCAACAAACTGGTGGTGGATAATGATCGACTGCTGGTATTAACCACTGACTCTGCCGGTACCAGCCGTCAATTGGGTATGGCTATTGCCGGAAACAGCTTGAGAGAAATGATCAACCTCAATAAAGCGGGTGTGGTTGATGCCGTACTGAATCGTCATAAATTCTATCTGGTGCAGGACAGTGTCATTGAGACTTATGACCGTGATTTTGTTTTACAGGGTACGTTAAGTCGCCATAATGGCATTCAAAGCCTCAGATTTGTGGATGAGACGGCTTATATCGCCACGCTCGCTGGTGATTTATATGTAATCAATACCAGCGGTGAACGCAAGTTCGCACTAAATATTGCTGCCGACAAACTGCTGTCACTGCCGGGCCAACTATTGGCCATCAGTACTACAGAGCAACAGTTGCAAATCGTTGATATTCGCGACCCACAACAGCCTGATATGGTGGGTCGTTTGGCTCATGATATCGGCAGTAATGTTGCCTCAACCACTATCAGCCACGGTGTTTTATGGTTGCCAAGCGGAGCAGAAGTACAGCTGGTGGCCAATACCGCTGAAGCTTATACCCGCTATCAGCCACAGCGCAGCCGGGGCAAGGTATCTCAGGTTAGTATTGATAATGGTATGGCGATTTCTGCCGCCGAACATTACGGCAGTATTTTTCATCAGGCCTTTACCAGTAATGAACAAAACGATCAGGTTTATCCAAGCCCGGCTTACAGTGCCTTTGTCAGCAAAGTCGCCATTAAAGGCGAAGATTATTACCTGTTGAAAAATCAGTTTAAGCAGATTGTAAAACGCGGTCGTAACAGCAGCGCAGAATCTATCGTACTCAGTGGTCAGCAGTTTACTGACTTTATTGTTACTGATACGGGTGTTGTGGCTGTAGCCGGAGATACCTTGTATTTTGCTGGTGGCAATACCATCACAGTTGCCTCAGGCGACGATATTATCGCATTGGTTGCCGTTGGTGAGGTCATTTACGCCAGCACCAGCGCGGGCGTGGTTTATAAAGTCAGCGTAGATGATGCACATGGCCCATTAGTCGAAAGCATCTTCACTAGTGCATTGCCAATTAACCATTTGGCCACCGACAACGACCATCTGTTTTATGCGGTTGCCAATTCTTTGCATCAGTATAATTTGACCAACAAACAAGACCAGTCAGTGACTTTTGCTACAGACGTGCTGTCCGTTGATTTTACCGGTGGCGCTGCTTGGGCTGCGGTGAATAACGAAGTTTATCGCATCAGTTTAACCGACTGGCAGCAGCCGGTGTTGGTCAACACTCAAGCTTCAACCCTCTTTGATCTCGCTATCGATGGTGATCAGTTAATGTTGGCAATGGGTGTTGATGGTGCCCGCATTATTCAACTTTCAGCACAAGTTAACTTGGCCTCGCCTGCACTGGCCACGCCAGTAGCTGGTTTTACCTATAAGCAAGGGCAATTCATCAACTTGTCATTGGCTGACAGTTCAGCTGTGGCGGCAGTCAGTTATTACATTAACGGTGATTTAGTATCGACCAATGCCAGCAAGCCATTCAATACCCGCTTACAGGTGCCTGCATTGCTCCAAAATGGTAATGCCCGGATCGTGCAGGTTGTGGTCCGTCCACGTATCTGCCGCTAATTCCTGAATTTCTTCGATGCCTAGTTCGCGCAAGGCATCGTAATCCATGTCAGTGTACTTGGGCTTCGCCCTTGATATCTTTGTTATGTCAGCCA
>JABSOG010000952.1 GCA_013216025.1 Algicola sp.
ACGATGCTGTGGTTATTGCCCGTGATGATGAAAATCAGGGCAGTTACCTGGCGGCGTATTTGGTGTCGGCGCAAACAGCAAACTTCGCTGCGGTGCGTAAAGCGTTGGCGGTCAATCTGCCGGATTACATGATCCCGACAGCGTGGTGCATGCTGGACAGTTTTCCTTTGACAGCCAACGGCAAGGTAAACAAAACGGTATTGCCCGAGGCGCTGCAGCAAAAAGCCGAGTTTGTTGAACCCCGCAATGACACTGAACAAAGTCTCCATGATATCTGGTGTGAAGTGTTGCAACAGCCCAATTTAAGTGTACTGGACGACTTTTTCGCCCTCGGCGGCCACTCGTTGCTGGCAACGCAGATCATTGCCAAGGTGGTTGAGACGCATTCGTTGGATGTCAGTGTCGCGGTTATCTTTGAAAACAATACCATTGCCGAATTGGCTGCGTTTATTGATGCTTTGAAGTTGTCGGTGTTTGATGAGGACGTCAATGGCTGCTTTGACGAAGAAGAAAGCGAAGAAGGTGCTTTTTAACCGCTTTTTAACCATAATGATCAGGAAAAAAATGATACAACAAAAACATATCGATCTGTTGATCGAACTGGGCACCGAAGATGTCCAACACGAGAAAGGCAGTTTTTTCGACCACCTCAAAGGGGTGGCCAAATTGTTACAGGACTGGGGCAACGGTGAGGCGGTTTGCCTGGCCGGGCTGTTCCACAGTATTTACGGCACCCAGAACTTCAGGCAACAGACGATATCCTATGAAAGACGGGAAAAAATTGCCGCGATGATAAGCGACGAGGGCGAAAATCTGGTCTATTTGTTCTGTATTTGCGACAGGCGCACGTTTTTCGCCAATTTTGCCGCGCTGGCGACCCATGGTCCGCTGGTGATTTTTGATGAGGAAAATCAAAAGAACCTGTCCGTTGACCGGCCGACGCTGGTTAAGCTGATGGAACTGGAAATGGCCAACCTGCTTGATCAGGCACCTGTCCCAAGTCAGTTGAATGAAACGACCCTGGCGATCATGAAAGGCATTGCACCTTGTCTTAAGGGGGTTATTTCAGATAACGCTGCTGCGGCGATAGCCGATTATGTTGCGCTGGCTCAAAGCGCTGTTGCTCAGTAGGCTGTTGCGAAAGTCATTCACATGGGGGATACCACCAAATTGGTTCAAACCTCACCCGGAGGATGGGGCGAGGTACGAGCCGTAGTTAGCGCCTGCGCGTAACCCATCGGCTACTTGTCGTTAATCGCTAAATCTTTGTATAAATTGAGGTTTTATCCACGGTTTGGCTATGGGTTATGATATCGCCCGATGGGTTACGGCTCGTACCTCGCCTAACCCATCCTCCATATGAGGCCGAAATACGTCTTGTTAAGGCACCCGCATAGCCAAATGATGATGGTCAAGCGCCTAGAGGGCCAATCAGTCTAGAATAGGTGTGCCTATTCTAGACGGATTGACCCTCTTGTTCCCGTTTACCGTTTTCCTATTTACCATGATATACTCCTGTATAATTGTCTGTCTAAGTGGTCAAGTATTGAGCTTTAGCTCTAATCATTATGAAATTTTTTTCGATAATTATTAATTATCGCATTTAACCTCATCCTCAGTGCATTGGGACAGCGATAGGCCCCCCGGGTAATAACCAAGGTGATGTCGTTTCCCTGGGGTTGCTGTGCCATAGTGACGCTCAGACGGCTTTTCCTGTTGCCCGAAGTATTGGATTGGAAACGCTTCTTTATCAGCTTCTCGGTCCGTGCAAGCGCCCTGTTGGCCCTTTGTCGATTGAGGGTCTCGTCACTGTTGGGGCAAATCTGTAATTCCACCGTAATTTCCGGACAAAGATCCATGGTTTTTATCAATAATGGAAATGTTTTTACTTCGTTAATGGCGACTACTTCTCCCGGGTCGAACACCAGTTGACGATTGATCGTGACCGGATGAGTGGTGGCAAATTCATTCCACTGGGGTCTTACGCCGATGCGTTTGGACTCTAGCCAGTCTTCGAGCAGCGACGAATCCGAGTTGAGGTATTGTTGCTTGACGAATTGACGCAGCATCAACATTTCATTTTGTACCAGCAAGTTCTGGTACAAGTTGTTACTAAGTACCTCGCCTTCATCTTCAAATGGTTCCATTTTGGGCATGTTTTTGCGCTTGCGCCACATTGAAATTGCTCGGTTTTTAACCAGCCTCAGATAATAGTTTTTAAACGCAGTGTCTTGTGGTCCGGCATACCTTTGTGCGTCAAATTTGTGTAAGCTGTCTAAAAAACTGTCATTATTTACGTCGAAAACGTCGTCTGCATTGCCAATGTGTGAATGCAGGATTGAGCGGGCTACACTGCTACCCAAACGGTTATATCTGTTCCAAAGTTCCGTTGCCGAAGGGTTACACTTGCTGTCCCGCCAAGCCCCTAAAAGTTGATTATCGCTGATATCTCTCACTGTATTTTCCTATATTACTTACTAAACCTTATGTAAATAGTACTGATGGTTCGCTATTTGTGTATGGTTAACAGTATGTTATTATAATGTTTATTTTTAAGTTCCCTGATTGGTGTGCTATACCAATTCGGACACTAGGCTATCAAGTTGTCCAGCTATTACAAGGGGTTGTTCCAGTGTGAAAAATACTGTACGAATCTATAAAAAGGTTCATTTGTTAATATTTTGTGTGTTTAAAAAGTGTATGAATATTATAATCAGGCCATAAATCACGATAAAAGGACTAAAACTGGAAAAAAAAATGTTTCGTTTACCTTTGTGTTTCGTTTGCGATACATATTGCGTATTTGTCTTAATGAGCACGAAAAATGGCCGTGGTAAAAAGATTTAAATTTTTTTTCAAAAAAGTTAAAAAAAAACAATTATTGTTGTGATTGAGTAAAAAGCAATCGTTATGTGAGTGAAATGTGACAGTTCGGGGCAAAGTACTGGTATAACCAATTAATGGAAAATTGTTAATGGTTTGATATATAAGGCTTGGATGAAATGCGTTCAGTAAAGGTTAAAAAACAACCGATATCACTGCATTGCCAAAATGATGGAAAAACCGTCATTGATGTAACCGGACAAAAATGAATAAATACCCACGTGGTATCGGACATAACTGAAAAATCTGATTGGTTTAAGGCGTTGGTTCATCGGTTGAATCGATGTATATAGATGGATATAAAAGTTGCTCGTCAAACACTACAGCGCAAGTGGCGTACAAGAAGCGAGGGCCCGCAGCTTTTTGTACACCCGAGGTGGAGGCATGGATGCCGACACTAGGGCAGGCCGCCCGTAGGTAGGGCAATGCATGGA
>JABSOG010000953.1 GCA_013216025.1 Algicola sp.
TAGACACTGCATCGGAGGTGGTATTAGAAGAAGCCAGTTGCGGGTTGAATGTCACCGGGGAGCCTTCAGAACAGTACACCAGCGAATTGGCGTACAGGGATTCGTTTGAAGGTGCGCCGCAACCCGTCAGTAGAGCCACTGTACAAGTGGCTGCTAAGGTGTTTTGAGCTGATTTCAAAATCGATTGCAAAGGCTTGGTTAACATCATTCGTTTTGCTGGGTATCCAGTAAATTGTATTTTTTTAAATAACCGCGTAGTTGATGATAGGTGAGCCCGAGGATCTCTGCTGTCTTTTTCTGATTATATTGACTGGTCGCCAACGCATTGTTGATCAAATCGATTTCGAACTGCTGCGATATATCCTTTAAATTAAGCGGAAAACTGATATTGCCTGCTGGCGAGAGCGTGGCACCGTTGCTAGCCAAATTGTTACTGTCAGACGAATCGGCCACAGCATGGGCGCCATTGGTCGTCGTTGTTGGGACTGCATCGGCTACTGCTGCTTTGCTGAACCCATCGGAAATACGGAACCTGTCGGTGGTGCGAACCACCGATTTTGGTCGATACGGACTTTCGAACGGATCGATAATCAACTCGTGCACCGGCACATGGGGGTTATTGGAACGATAAAGGCTACGTTCAACCACGTTTTTCAGTTCACGTACGTTGCCCGGCCATGCATAGTCGAGCATCGCTTCTTTGGCGCGGGTTGAAAAACCGCTGAATAGCTCCCATTCGAGCTCGCGAGCCATATTAATGGCAAAATGCTCTGCCAGTACCATGATGTCTTCTTTACGTTCACGCATCGGAGGCAGGGTGATCACATCAAACGCCAGTCTGTCGAGTAAGTCAGCGCGAAACTCGCCACGATCGGCAAGGGTTGGCAAATCTTCGTTGGTGGCGCAAATTAATCGAGTATTGGTTTTCACGGTTCGTGAACCACCGACCCGTTCAAACTCGCCATATTCAATGACCCTGAGCAGCTTTTCTTGGATCATACCTGAGGTATTGGCTAACTCATCCAAGAATAAAGAACCGCTGCTGGCCCGTTCAAAGCGCCCTTCGTGGCGTTTTGTGGCACCGGTAAAGGACCCGGCCTCGTGGCCAAACAATTCGCTTTCGAGCAAATTTTCGTTTAAAGAAGCACAGTTAAGGGTGATATAATTCTGATCCCAGCGTTTTGACAGGAAATGCAGGCGAGCGGCAATCAATTCTTTGCCGGTTCCCCGTTCACCTATAATCAGCACTGGTTTGTCCAAAGGGGCGATTTGCGACACCTTCTCTAATACTTCAAGAAAAGAGTTGGCTTGGCCTATCAAATTGTCTCGTTGTTGAAAGCGACTCATGAGTTACACAAAACTTGGTAGAAATGACTAATTAATAGTGTATTTTAAAATGGCTGGACGATAAAGATATTTCTCAAAATTATATAACAATAAATAAAACAACAAGTTACAACGTTTTTGCAAGTTGGCAAGATATCTGAATATACCCTGACCAATACAAAGTCGTTTTAATTTAGCAAAGAGGTAATGACAATGGGCATATTTTCACGTTTTTCGGACATCATCAACTCCAACATCAATGCACTACTGGACAAGGCTGAAGATCCGCAAAAGATGGTGCGATTGATTATTCAAGAAATGGAAGACACTTTGGTTGAAGTGCGTTCGACCTCGGCAAAAACCATCGCCGAGAAAAAAGAACTCAGCCGCCGGGTAGCACGAATGGAAGCTGACGCCAAAGAGTGGGAGAACAAAGCGGAATTGGCACTGAACAAGGGCCGCGAAGATTTGGCAAGAGCGGCATTGGTTGCACAGGCCAAAGCCACCGAATCGGTTGACGCTGTTAAAACCGAATTGGCGCATGTAGAAGACCACATTTCTAAGTTGCAAGAAGAAACCTGTCAGTTGCAAGAAAAATTGGCTGATGCCAAAGCACGTCAAAAAGCCATCTTGATGCGTCATAACGCCGCTTCTACCCGGTTGAATGTCAAGCGCAAACTCGATACCAACAAAGTAGAGGATGCCTTAAACCGCTTTGAAAATTACGAGCGTAAAATCGACGGCCTGGAAGCCGAACTGGAATCTTACGACATGGGCAAAAAATCGTTGTCAGACGAAATCGCTGATTTGGAACATGACACCAAAATAGACGACCAATTGGCAGCATTAAAGGCTAAAATGGACTCAGGCAAGAAAAAAGAGTCTAAAAAGCCGTAATTTTGCCTAATTGTTAATTTTTTTCAGGAGAATGCTTGTGGATGAAATCGTCTCATTATTAGAAGCTGCGCCGGTTATCATTTTTACCGTGATTGTGGCGCCCATGTGGTTGATATTGCATTATCGGTCTAAGCGGCAATTGAACAAAGGATTGAGCGAAAAGGATTTTGACCAACTCAATGGGTTGGCTCAATCCGCTGAAAAAATGAATAGCCGAATCAAAACCCTCGAAGCCATCCTCGATGCAGAGGCGCCGCAGTGGAGGAATAAGGTATGAGAAAATTTCAACAGGATCTCTACCGTGATCCCAGCCGTGGCAAGGTAGCCGGTGTTTGTGCCGGTATCGCCGAGAGTTTTGGTTTCGAAACTTGGTTGGTACGGGTGGCGGCGATCACCATGATTTTGCTTTCTGGTGGTATGTTGTTTTTCGTCCTTTACATCGCCGCTTGGTTTATCCTTGATGTTAAACCCGGTAGTGAGAAAAAGCACAAAAAACACAGTCGCAACAGTCGTCGACAGGGTTATCAGGGGGCTTATCAAGACGGTTATCAGCAGGAGTCGCCGCGACAGTCACAACAGCATCGGACGGATCAAAAGGACATTGACAACCACATCAGGTCGCATTTTAAAAGCCCTGTGTCGGTTAAAGAAAAAATCTGGCAATCTGGAGAGCCACCAGCCCAGGCTTTTAAGGACATCAGCTCGCAATTTGGTGATTTAGAAAAGCGACTACAAAATCTAGAAACCTATGTAACTTCTACCGAGTACACTGTGGCCAACGAGATAAACCGGCTATAGCCATTGTCCGCAAATATATGTTCATGGTATCTTTGCGGACACCGTTGCGTTCAAGCCAATGGAAATTAGCCGACACTGAGTCGGCTTTTTTATATGGATACAATTATCCTAGCCCTACATGGATGTAACAGGGTTAGGGTTTTTGATTCAGGTCGTCAACCTAGAGGGTTCTATTTAATATATATGTTTAACCTATTTGATTCATCCAATCTTGACCTGCTTAAAGCCGAGGCCGAAAAGCTCCTCAAAAAGACCCTCAACCGTCACGTCAAATTGGCGGTGACTGGGCTTA
>JABSOG010000954.1 GCA_013216025.1 Algicola sp.
CGGATACATTTTTATCAACCTGCCCAAGGGGTTCATTCTAAGCTTTATCTTGTTGCCTCTTATTCTCGTCAATCGCTTTAACGACGAAACCACCATCATCTTGAGGTAGCCTTGCGCGGATCTCCCACATACCGTCATTATCTTGGAAGTAGGTGAACTCACGAGACTGCTGCAATACTTCCAGCTGCTCCATGTCTATAGTCTTCTCAACTCGTTGGTATTTACGCACCAATTTCTCAACATGACTAGCGTTGCCATGATTTGCGATCATCAGTAAATAGTCTTCATTGTCATTGGTTGCCACCCTAGTCATTGCGCGAACTTTAGAGTAGCTGACCTCTCCGGCTTCAAATGCTTTGTTGATCAACGGCAACTCATCCAAACAATGTGCGATGCGCACTCTTTCTCGTGCGGCACAGCCAGCAATACCACATTTCCAGTCTAACCAATGTGCACAAGAACGAATACCGTCTCCTGCCCAACCAGCCCGCCTGTCAAATTCACCGAGCAACTTTAAAAAAAGGTAAGTTGCGGCATTAATTTGCGCCGCCAAAAGGGTTATTTTACTGGCGAGTTGTTCGTCATATTCCATTGTTTCTTTGCCGTTGAGAAGCGTAATAATACTGGGTTGATTTAGGTCCATAATAGTGCGCCTTATTTCAAAAGATAATTATTAACCACTGTATATAATTATAGTAAAACTAGGATAAATGGCCATTTCCTGAGGCAAAAATGTAAGAATAAAACGTTCTAAAACAGCGATTTATATGTGATTTTGATATTTGAATGGGCTGGGTGACAATAGCTCTCCCGGGTGGAAGAGCCTGGGATTAAAAGTTTCCGCGGAAACATTTATTTGAGCTTGGATAGCACCATGCAACTACAGACATCGCGACTAAATTCATCAGTTAATGTGGGCCCAGTTTAGCCATTTTGTTCCGAGCGAGATTTACACCCCGACGCACTAGCCAGCAGCCACGCAGCACTTTACGAGACAGCATTTATCAAAGCATCATTAAGTAAATCACAGCTTAAAGTGTTTATTCGGTCTTTATCTAATATTTTTTCCGATTTTGAATTTAAATTGAAAATTCGAGAAGAAATCTTATTGAGGGCGAAATCTGGCAGTTAAATACAGTTTTTAGGCGTTGGCCGGAGGGTTGTTAACGTGTGCAGGTCGTAACTTTATTGATGGTTGATTGCGGCTTTACAGTCAATTTTTAAACACTTTATAGAAAAGGTTTTTTTACATCATTGTGATAGCGAACTGTGAACCAATGTACAACAACGCTGAGTACAAACCGGTCAATGCTGTAGTTTCTACCATAGTGTTCATGTTTTGTGTGATGACTGCTTTCATTGTGTTTACCCTTATTGTCGTTGGTTGCTGAGTCTGTTGAGGATGTCGTTCAACCCCTTAACTTGGTAACAATTCTACCCAATACCCGGGTTTTAGGTTCTTTGAAAACAGACAAGAATTGGCAGATTTACGACAAAACTCATAGAAGTAGGGTTTAAGATGACGAAAAAACGTTATATTTACCTATATTAGTAGTATTCACTCGAAAAACAACGATGATTTAACAAGATCCTTGTTTGCCCTATTTTAATCGACTACGCACCAAATAAACCCGCCACGCTATGCCGCACAACAGTAACCAAACGATAAATGCTGTGCCCGACGATATAATCGCACGACCAATAAAGCGCTGTAATTGGGTCACTGTTGCCTCGCTGGTATTTATAGCAATTACTCCCTGATACAAACCAATCATTGTTGGTGGCACAAACAAGCCAGCAATCAATACAATGCGTTGACGCCTAGACAAGGTCTCTTGCACATCAACGGGCTGACTGTTGGCTGTATTGTTAAACCACTGTTTGCCCCAGTACAGTAGCAATCCCAGCCCTACAATCGTGCTGCCATGTTGCAGCACTTTATATATGTACACCGTATAACCACCTAGGGTGAACAATGGCGTTGCCAGCACGTCGAACATCACAACAATAAACCCATGGTCGTGCGTAAAGGCATCCCATAACAGGTGTGTCGCTGCTCCAAGCAAAATAGACAGCACGATACCAAAGGCCGACGCATCGGGTTGTTTGCCTGCACGCCACAGTTGCGGTAGTCGTCTTTGCAGGCTCGCAGAACACAATGTCGTGAAAAAAGGCGCTACCAGCAGGTAAAAACAAAAATACGTGACAATGCCAAAGGGTAAGCAAAATAACAGTAGCCCCAACAAGCTGTGGCTATCGGCAAAATAGGTTAACTGAGGGATGAAATACGCCAAGTCTGGCACCATACAGCCAATGACTAGGGCGGCAGACACCAATAATGGTTGTTGTAATCGGCCAAGCGGGACAACTGAGGCGACATGAGCGAGGGTAAATGGCAAGGACTATTGTTCCTGTATATTAGTGTATTGGTATTGGTGTTGATTGTATTGGATGCAAGAAATGAAAACCAGCTTGGTTTCATCACGAGTTTTAATTCAGTATTATCTTGCCTATTGATTCAATCATCGACTATTATTTACACTGTACAAAAAGACAGTTTCTATTAAATAATTGATCACCCCGGTGTTGGCCCGTGTCTGCACCCACCCTGCGCCCTAACACTCGATGATTAGGGATTTATCTGTAGATAGTCAGGCGAAAAAATCGTAAACCTTGAGCGCGTCACTTAATTTACAATGGTCCCGATCAGACTATTCAAACTAACTCTACGTTAGGGTGCGCTTATGAAACATTATATTGATCCAACCATCGACTTCGTTTTTAAACTGCTGTTTGGTGTGGTCGAGAACATTCCACTGTTGCTGGACTTTCTCAACAAAACTCTTCAGCCTATAGTGCCTATTATCTCAATCACCTTGGAAAACCCTTATGATGAAAGAGAGTATGAAAAAGACAAGCTGTCGATTATTGATGTGCAGGCTAAAGATGGCAATGGCATCACCTACCAAATAGAGATCCAGCTTGATTCACCCAAACACCTGACAAACCGTATGCTCTACAATTGGGGTGGTTTGTATCATGGGCAACTGGAAAAAAGTGAAAAGTATGACAAGCTAAAACCAGTAATTTGTATTTGGATACTAACCAGAAACTTAATCAAGCATTCGCCAGCTTATCATCACATTTGTGAAGTGTGGGATAGGAAAAACGACATATTTCAGGGCCCGTTTATCTTTCAAAGTTGGCCCTGCTGTTGGTCATTTGGTTCGCTAGCAAGGCACAGCGAGAGCCTAATAGTTATTCTATTTAAACGAGCTGTAACGCAGCTAGCGGGCAAAATGACCACAG
>JABSOG010000955.1 GCA_013216025.1 Algicola sp.
CCAAAGCCAGATAGGCCGTATACGGTGAGTATGATAGGCTGTTTATTGAATCGAATGGGGTTGAGTAGCAGCTGGGTTCAACAACGACGAGCAGATGAGGCATAGCGCGACACCGGAGAATTGACACTGAATGAGCTAAGCGGTAAATTGGATATATCGGTAAAAACACTTCAGAACTGGGTCAGCACTGGCAAGCTCAAAGGACGAAAAGTATCTGCAAGAGGTCTAAAGCTCTGGCTAGTGCAAGTTGATGATAAGGAATTGGCTCGCTTGATCGAATTTAAAAGCGGTAAATAGACACAAATACGGCCTAAGGAGGCATTATGAACCAACACCCAAACGACACAGTTTTACCAAATTATCTTTTTTGGTTTCACCGTAATTGCACCAGTGCTCAATATGATGAAAATCAACATAACGTGATTCACAACAACCCGGAAAGCGACACGTTTCATCACGAATATTTAATGCGCGGCTTAAAGTTGGCGGAATAGTCCGGGTATTTCGGCTTATATTTAGCACATCGCCGTTATCTTCAAGCACAGTCAGCAAACTGGCATCGCAACTTAGCCGTTTGGCGTTTTCCATCGAAATCCACTGTTTGTCTAGGTGCGGCGGCCTGTTGAGTGGCCCGTGATGATCGCAACTACAGTTTTCGGCGGCATTATGCTCACAATAGTGGGCTTGTTTTAGTGTTTCGACATCAAGATGAAGCACCACCTGACAGCGTTCATGACCTGCCAGAGATTTGAGGCCACCGTCTTCATCAGTAGAGGCGCTGGCAATGTAGTGTTCCGCCATGGCACATATAGCATCGGCGCGTCTTTGTGCGAAGGTTGCGGTTTCAATTAATTCAGGTTCATCAGAATATGTTTCCGCGGAAACATTTGTTCTGGTACAAACAGGCGCTGGCAGCGGTTTGTTTTGTTGTCTAACAATCTCTTCAATTGCTTTGACTACTAAGCCGCCCTCTACCTGAGGCAGTCTGGCGCGGATCTCCCACATTCCGTCATCATCCTGATAAGTGACCAACATACGATCTTCGTACTCGTCTACTTGTGGTTCACGATTTTGATTTTTCACTACCAACTGGTATTTACGCACCAGTTTTTCAATGTGACTGGCGGTACCGTGTTCGGCAATCATCAAAAAATAATCTTCGTTCTCATCTGTCGCTACCCGAGTTATGGCACGCACTTTAGAATAGCTGATTTCACCACTTTCAAAGGCTTTGTTTATCAACGGTAGACCATCAAGACAACGGGCAATCCGAACTCTTTCTCGGGCGGCGTTATCATCAATTCCACATTTCCAATTCAACCAATGTGCACAGGAGCGAACGCCGCCGGTGTTCCATCCTTTGCATCGATCAAACTCACTGATCAATTTAAGGAATTTGTAGGTGGCGGCATTGATGTAAGCGGATAAAAGGGTGATTTTCTTGCCAAGTTGAGCGTTGTTTTCTTCTCGTTCAGGGTCGACCATAGAATCTAAAATGTTGGTTTGGTTAATGTCCATATGATGCTCCTTAATTTTTAATAGTCATGTTTTTGGTAGTGTCGAATACTGTGTATAAGTATAGTGGTTATTTAGATGTTTGGTTGTTTTTTGAGCGTAAACGGATAAGACTAAAATGTTCTAAAACAGAGGGTTATATAATTTTATGAGGGATTTTGATGTTGGTTGAATGGCGGCTGCTAAGTGGTATAAAATGGCTAGTGCCACAAGCATTTAAAATTCAACAAAAAGCGTAGTAAGCGGATAGGAGCATAACTCATGGATTATTATATTTTAATTTTTGGCATTGTACTGTTGATTATGATGTGGCGAACTCTGGTGATATTCAGGCGGGCTATTGGCGCACTACAACAGGAAGCCGATGTAATTAGTCCCATATTAGATGAATTTAAAGGAAAAGCATTTAGGGCTGCTTTACTCGGCAATTTTCTTGCAGCTGCGATAAACGGGTTGATAGCTTGGTTGGTTTTCCAATCAATAAGTAGCTTACATGTAATTACCTTAGCACCCTATGTTTTCTTGATATCCCAAAGCGGTATTATGTGGGGATTACCGGCATTATTTTTAGGGCTTTTCTTGGCGCCAGTTACGGCTCGGCCGTTAATAAACAAGCTGCTTGGGGAGGAACAATGGAGGTTGTTTATTGCAAACAAAATCAGAGCCGAGGGGTCACATTCTTTTACTGTACTTGGACACTTGGGATATATACTAATCCCCGTTTGTTTTATTTTTACGTTTCTAAGCTTGGACAACCATTTCACCGTAACAGAAAAATCGGTCGTTTATAATGGGTTTGACAGTGTTGGCAGCACCGAATATCCATTCAATCAAATTACTGAGATCAAGTTGTTTACTAGTTTCGAGGCACCTAATGGTAATATTGTTGCAAAGTCTCATTACTGCCTGAGTTTTAGTGATGGCACCGTTTATGATTTTTTTCATACGTTGCCAGCTAATGAGTTGAATTTTGAACAACAAACGCAATTGGTCAATTTTATCGTTAAAGCGTCTAAAGCTAAGGTCATCACCTATGAAAACTATCCAGCAAAGGGGAATAAGTGTTTGGCGAGCACCTAGTTTTATGAACACTATTTTTGGCGTTTTAATTTTGATTTTGTCTACCTGTGCTGTACAGGCCAATACCTATTAAACAGGGTAACCATTTTGATTCGCAGGGGGAAGGGGCTTTACCGACGATCTCCAAGTTGGCTATGCATGTGGCCAAACTTAAAGCTTTTTCTAACCTCTATATCTCTTTGATTTTATAGGTTTTTCGCTATTGGTTATCTAATAATAATTCGCTATGATTGCGCGACAATCTAAACATTAGAGTTTCTACAACGTGTTAAAGAATCCAATATTCAAAAAGTCGGTTAAAGCGGTGTTGCTTTTCGCTTGTGCTGTTGTGTGTACCACACTTATCTTGATGTGGTATTTCCCCGGGGTTATCGCAACAAACATATCCTCTGCAGTCGACTATAAACCAGACCAAGTGGCTAACATTGAGATGACCTGTTTCAAAGAAAACGCGCCTGTGGTTTGGTCATATTGTGTTAATCGTGCATCGGGCGAGCCTGCCTCAAATACGCTGGTATATCACTTTCACGGAAGACGAGGCAACGAAACCTGGTGGAATGACAAGTATTTTTACTCAGGCGAACTGTATAGTGATTGGAAAAAATCAGGTGCTTCTCCACCTGTTGTCGTCAGTGTTTCCTTTGGGCCTCTTTGGCTGCTCAAAGAAGGCGAGCTACTAGATACCTTTGTTGATGTTGTGATGCCTAAAGTG
>JABSOG010000956.1 GCA_013216025.1 Algicola sp.
CACGTTGTTCATCGCCGTGATACTTTCCGTAGTGAAAAGATTTTGAACGACCGACTGATGGAAAAAGTCAAAAACGGTAATATCACTTTGCACCTTGACCGTACCCTCGACGAAGTTTTGGGTGATGACATGGGTGTTACCGGTATGCGTATTAAAGACACAAAATCTGATGCCACCGAAGATTTGGACTTGATGGGGGTTTTCATTGCCATCGGTCACAAACCCAATACCGATATCTTCAAAGGCCAGTTGGAAATGAAAGATGGCTACCTAACCGTTGAAAGCGGCACTACGGGCAACGCGACGCAAACTACGGTTAAAGGTGTTTTTGCCGCAGGTGACGTAAGCGACCATATATACCGTCAGGCAGTCACATCAGCTGGTACTGGCTGTATGGCAGCACTGGATGCCGAGCGTTTCCTCGACGCCATAGAGTAATTCATGCGGGTGGCTTCCCCTGTGTCAGGATAGTTGCCACCCAAAAATCAAATTTCTTTAAACGGCCGCAGGCCAAAGACACGTCAGTGGCAAGGAATAAAGTATCCAATGGTACCGGTCATCTACCAACTCAGTCCATATGACAACACATTTCCCCCAATAGCGTCTGCTGCAACCGATCCGGATGGTTTATTGGCCATCGGTGGCGACCTCTCTCCTTCGCGATTAGTTGAAGCCTATCAAAGTGGCATTTTTCCTTGGTACAGTGATGGTGAACCCTTATTGTGGTGGAGTCCACAAATACGGGGGGTATTGTTTTTCGAAGATTTTTACATTAACCGCAGTTTCGCCAAGTTTCTCCGCAAAAACCCCTACAAACTGACCGTCAATAAAGCATTTGAGGATGTGATATCCCATTGTTCCACAGTACCACGGGGACGAGGCGGTGATGGTACCTGGATCACCGGTGAAATGATCTTTGCCTATATTCAATTACATCAATTGGGTCATGCCCACAGCATTGAGGTGTGGCAAGATGGTGAGTTAGTGGGTGGTTTGTATGGAGTGATCGTCGGCGGGTGTTTTTGCGGCGAATCGATGTTTCACCTCAAACCCAATGCGTCCAAAGTCGCTTACTGGGGTTTGGTCAACTGGCTCAAACGTCACGGCGGGCATTTTATAGATTGCCAAATGCAAAATGATTTCCTCCAAACTTTAGGTGTGTCAGAAATGCCACGTGAACTATACTTAAAACTACTGACAGCAGCCCAGCAAGTCGTACTCCCCACTGATATGTGGATGACACAACAAATTTAAGGAGAGCAGTGATCGATTTTTCCAAGGTAACGGTAGGGTTAACTCAGGCGTTTGATTGCAATTATCTAACAACAAAAAAAGAGCAGTTGTTGGTGATCAGAGACAGCCGGTGTCACACTGACTTGGTTTATGAACAATTAATGGCCCGGGGCTTTCGTCGCAGTGGTAACGAAATATACCGCCCTCACTGTCCCGGCTGTCAAGCCTGTCAATCCATTCGCATCCCAGTCGCCGCTTACAAACCCTCACGAAGTCAAAAACGAGTGATAAACAAAGGTAAGCGAACTTTTAGCGCAACCCACACCGATGAGCCAGATAAAGACAGTTATGCGCTTTACGAGAAGTATATCAATCTGCGTCACAGCGACGGGTCGATGTATCCTTCCAGTGTCGAGCAGTACGATGGTTTTTTGTTTTGTGAATGGCTTGATACCCTGTTCATCAACCTGTGGCACAAAGACAAGTTAGTGGCCGTTGCTGTAACCGATGTGTTGCCCAATGCCCTGTCAGCTATCTATACCTTTTTCGATCCAGATTATGAACATTATTCACTGGGTAGCTTTAGTTTGATCAATCAGATTGAGGCGTGTAAAACCCTCAAAAAAGATTATTTATACCTTGGATATCAAATTGATGGCTGTCAAAAAATGAACTATAAAACAAAATATAAGCCATACCAGCGACTAATTCGGGCGCAATGGACAAATTTCGAATAATTTTCACATCATGGCTTTACTTATCCGCCACTTTTGGGCAAACTCTGCCCAGCTTTTTTAAGATACTATTTAAAATTCGTTTTTTAGAATTCTTTTTTAACATAGAGGTTTAATGGTTAATGGCCAAAGAAGATGTCATTGAAATGCAAGGTACCGTACTGGATACTTTGCCGAACACGATGTTCCGGGTTGAATTAGAGAACGGCCACGTCGTCACCGCGCATATCTCCGGAAAAATGCGTAAAAACTACATTCGAATTCTGACAGGTGATAAGGTAACAGTCGAAATGACCCCTTATGATTTGAGCAAGGGTCGCATTACTTTCCGCGCCCGCTAATCATTCAGGTTAAACAATAAAAAACCCGGGTTATACCGGGTTTTTTTGTACATGGACGTACTTATCCTGCGAGTTCATGGACGAACAAGAGCAGGGTTTGTACATGGATGTACTTATCGTTCCTTCACATCCATGTGATCACGAGGGTACCAAGGCATTTTTATTTTCAAACTCAAATTTGATCTCATCATCTTCGATATCCACTTTAACAATACCGCCATTACACAGCTCGCCAAACAATACCTCGTTAGCCAAGGGTTTTTTCAGCTTATCCTGAATCAAACGGCTCATAGGCCTTGCACCCATGGACGGGTCATAACCCTTGTCTGCCAACCACCCTCTGGCTGTTGATGTCAGCTCAAGCGATACACCCTTTTTGTCGAGCTGAGCTTGTAGTTGAACAATAAACTTGTCAACAACCTGCTGAGTCACATCCATATCCAAGTGGTTAAACCAGATAATGTTGTCCAGACGGTTTCTGAATTCCGGCGAAAACACCTTGTTGATTTCATCCATCGCATCAAAACTGTGGTTCTGCTGTTTGAACCCCATTGACTTACGCGTGGTTTCCCACACACCGGCATTGGTGGTCATGATCAGAATGATATTTCTAAAATCTGCTTTGCGACCTGAACTGTCTGTTAACGTACCGTGATCCATTACCTGCAACAACACGTTGTAAATGTCATGATGGGCTTTTTCAAGCTCATCAAGCAATACCACTGCATGAGGATGTTTAATCACCTGATCAGTCAATAATCCGCCCTGATCATAACCAACATAACCCGGAGGTGCACCAATCAAACGGCTAACTGCGTGTTGCTCCATGTACTCTGACATATCCAAACGAATAAACTCAACACCAAGAGCTTTGGCCAACTGTTTGCTGATCTCGGTTTTACCGACCCCAGTAGGCCCTGCGAACAAGAATGAACCAACTGGCCTGTCTTCGTTGCCCAGACCCGAGCGAGTCAATCTAATGGCCGATGATAGC
>JABSOG010000957.1 GCA_013216025.1 Algicola sp.
GCGGCTTGGACGCCAAACCATGATGCCGCAACACCGGCGGCCCGCAGCATTTTTTGATCTCGTTTGGCCGGAAAGATAAAGGGTAGCGGCTGACGGGTAAAGTCTTGGGTATCAAAAATGGTTGGGGAAAGAACACCAGTTCATTTTTAAGGGTGAGCGGCAAGGTGGTGATCTCTAAAAATGAGTTTTTGCTGATGTTAAACCAAATGCTGGAATGCTGGGGATCTTCACACTGTTCAGCGTAGTGGCCTATCAACTCAAAGCTGAGGCTGTTGAAATTGGCAAACAGATGCGGGTTTATTTTGACTGTGGTTGATACCTGACGGCTGGCATTTTTTTTGTCGACGGGCAATAGGCCAATCAATTCGCCGTTAAGATACATTTTAACGTGTGACAAGCCGGGAATAAGCGCTGGTGAATAGGTGTAAAACAGGGTCATGTCGGCCTTGGTGACGACTTCGTCACGGCGGCCGCCAAAGTCCAGCGCACGGGTACCATACGAGCCTTGCAGGGCAATCTCTTGGGAAGCGGTTAAATCGCTGAACAAGTATTTCCGATGTTTTTCAAGCAGTTGCTCGTCACTGAAATGCAGATGTCGAGGTTTATCGGTATGGCGATAGTTGAAATCGTCATCCGCTGCCCACACGAAACAACTCTGTGCAACGGTGAGGATTAAAACAACCATGGCAAAACACATTTTTTTCATTTGGTTAAAACCCTTTTTTTTATTAGCCTGCGGCTTTGTCCTGCGGACGGAAAATCAAAAGCTTTAGGGCACTCGCACCTTAGGCGATCGCGGGAAATATTGCTGCAAATAGCGGTTCACAATATAGGCCTCTCGTCGGGCTCTAGTAGACGAGCCAAAAATGCCCTGGAACAATTTACTGTAGCCTCTCACACCCATCGATAATACATCAACCAGCGATTTTACCGGTTGGTCTACTGGCCGCTTTTCTTGCCATGACGTCCAAGCATCGGCTCGGGCGAAGGTGCATTGTATTAAATCAATCTGTTGTTGCGAGGTTAGCTCTTCAAACTGCAAACCCACCATGTTATTGCGGATATGGGTTATTTTGGCCGGGAAGGCAAATTCCAACACACCTCGGCGTAATATGACCATCACTTGTTCTTGTGCGGTGACCACCGAACCATCATGTAACTCTAGCCCCATGCCACCTTCGGAGTAGTCGGTCATGCGGCACGATAACATGCGACCGTTATCCAGCAGCAACGCCGCTGGCAGGTGGAAATCAACTCGGTGGTCGATGCGTACCTGTTGCACTTCTGAGGCTACCGCAATGGCGCCACCGAGAATAAACAGGTTGTAAGTGACCCAGAACAGGTTGACGAATACGCTTGCCACTTCGTCTGGGGGCCAGGCGATTATCCGCCAAATACCAAACCCCAGACCGGTCAGGTTTAATCCGATCAAAACCAGATAGGGAATTGAAATGGTCCAGTCAAAATAGTCCTTGGCAATTAAGCCGCCTTTTTCGGTGACGTTGAACTTGCCTTTGGACGGGTCAATGATGGCCATCGTTGTGGGGCGCAGTATATACCAGGCCAATACGGTTTCATACATTTCGGCCCAAAACGAATTACGGTGATCTCCTTGCATTCGCGAGTTGGTTAAATTGGCGTGAATGATGTGGGGTAACACGTAGAGTGCAATAGAAATGGCCGGGGCGAAAATAGTGTAAGCATGGCCCACCAAAAACGCCAATGGGGCGGTGAGAAAAATCAGTCTTGGAATGCCATATAAAAAGTGCAGCATGGCATTGGAGTAACACAGGCGTTGGCCGAATTTGAGCCCTTTTTTAAACAGCGGATTGTCGACTCTGAAGATTTGCGCCATGCCTCGTGCCCAACGAATGCGCTGGCCGATGTGGGCCGAGAGGCTTTCGGTGGCAAGCCCAGCGGCTTGGGGTAAATTTAGATAGGCGGAGTTATAACCTTTGGCATGGAGTTTAAGTGCAGTGTGAGCGTCTTCGGTGACGGTTTCGATAGCAATGCCGCCGACCTCTAACAATGGACCGCGGCGCAAGATGGCGCACGAACCACAGAAAAAGCTGGCGTTCCATAGGTCGTTGCCATCTTGAATGAGGCCGTAAAATAGTTCGCCTTCGTTGGGCACATCACGGAATTTTTTGAGGTTGCGCTCAAAGGGGTCTGGCGAAAAGAAGTGGTGTGGGGTTTGTACCAACGCCAAATTTTTGTCTCTGATAAACCAGCCCATCGCCACTTGTAAAAATGAGCGGGTAGGAATGTGATCACAATCGAAAATGGTGATGAATTCACCATCGGTTTTACCAAGGGCATGGTTAAGGTTGCCAGCCTTGGCATAGCTGTTGTCGGGCCGGGTCAGGTAACCCACACCAATTTGTTCGGCGAATGCTTTAAATTCAGGTCTTTTACCGTCATCAAGGACCACTATGTTGATTTTGTCTTTTGGCCAGTCTAGTCCCATGGCGGCAAACACGGTCGGCCTGACAACGTTTAAAGGTTCGTTATAGGTTGGAATATAGATGTCGACAGTCGGCCATTCTGAAACTTCAGGGGGCATCATTGCGGGGGTTCTTTTTAGTGGCCAAGCCGTTTGAAAGTAACCGAGCATGAGGATGATATAGGCATAAAACTCGGCCGCCAACAGACCAAAACCAAGCAATAGGTCAATCGAGTCATCCCAATTGAGGGTGGATGTGACTCGCCACCAGATGTAACGGCTAGACACCATGACCGACAGGGTGATCATCACCAAGGTGGCGGTTTTTCCGGGCACCTGACGTAACCACAAAGCGATGCCCCATAGACTTAGCAAAAATAAAAACTGTTCAAAGTGACTGAATGGAATAGTAATGCACAGTACCGCCAACGCAAGGGCGAGATAAATCATGCCGTAACGAAATATCGGGTTGAGCCACAACTTGTGGCCAGAGAAAAAGTGAATTTTTTTCGACACTTGCGCGGCATGTTTGGTCGGCAATTTAAGAAAATCATCGAGCCATTGTTTTGAGCGTGTCATGGCAAGGCTTTCTTTTGAATCGACTTTTTGTGAAGCTAGTGTCATTGGGCGAAAGTGTTTGTCTGAATAAAAACTGGGAAACTGGATGAACAACAAACGCAAAAATTGCACTGGCAAACGCACGATATCTCGCAGTTCAAGCTGTTGCAGGTCGATGTGGGGAAAGTAGTATTGCAGGCGCATATTGCCCCACTTCATCGTTTGTACGAGTTGAGCTACATCTACCGGTTTGCGCCAAATGGTGGCGATGAGTCGGTTTATAACCCTGATCATGAGGG
>JABSOG010000958.1 GCA_013216025.1 Algicola sp.
GTGTTACGCCAAGATTTGCTACGTTTGCGCACTTCACTGGCAAGTATCAACGAGTTGGCGATACGTGCGCAAGGAGAATACGACAACGCCTACCGGCAAAACCGCAATTATCAGCAAACCGTCGCGGCGGCACAACGTTCCGCCGTGTTGGCTGAACTCAAGGGGGTACCTTATTATCCGGGGGTGATCCCCAAGCCATCGGGTTTGCCGGACAAACGCGAAGCATTACAAGAGATTAGTCAACGGCAGTTGCCCTCTCCCTATACACCGTCACTGGACAACATTCGTTTTGGTTATCGCGCATCGAGCGCCATTGACCTGCGGGTTGCGGATGTACGACCTGTAACTACAGCGAAGCGTCCCGAACTGCCACTAGACTTATACCGCTACCATCCGTTCGGGATCCGGCCGATGGGACAACTTGAAGACAGCGATGATTATATGCTGCCGGTTTATCGGCAGCAGGGTTATTTTTGCCTTGGAGTATCCCGGTTAGTGCCGGGACAGACGGTTAACCTGTTATTCCAGCTAGAGCGAGGCAGCGCAGACCCCTATCTTGAGCCGCCTCAAGGGCAGTGGGCTTATCTGGCGGGCAACGACTGGTTACCACTGCCGCTGGAGCACTTGTTGCGAGACACTACAGAACATATGCAAGACAGTGGTTTGGTACAAATTAGCCTACCGGATAATGCCAGTGTTGATCATACCTTGATGCCTAGCGGACGGGCTTGGTTAAGACTGGAATTTGGCAGCAATCTGGCTGCTTTGCCGGGTATCGTGTCAGTACGCTGTCAGGCGGCTTTGGCCAGTTTTGTTAAAACCGACAGTAATCAGGCAAGGCTGGCAAGCCCATTGGCCGCCAACCAAATTAATGGTTTGGTCTCAACGGTTAACGATATCGACATCGTCAGCCAGCCTTATCGCTCATTTGGTGGTATGGCCGCTGAAAACGCCGAGCAGTATTTTGGGCGGGTTGCCGGGCACTTGCAGCACAAAAACCGCAGCCTGACCCGACAAGATTATGAAACGATGGTGCTCGCCAGATTCCCTGAGTTGTATAAGGTTAAATGTACGCCGGCTAGCATTATCCGCGAGCAAAGATTGTTACGGGGCATTGATGAACCCGCAGATGGCCAAGACTTGCAACTGTTTGTGGTGGCCAAAAGTGGCCCTCAGCACGATTTACTCACCACCAAACCTGCCAACATAATTGATAACCGGCCCAACGCATCCAAAGTGTTGCTGCGCCAAATTCAGCACTTTGTTGAACAGCACAAACCTGCCTTGGTGCAGGTGGCGGTTAGCAACCCAACGTATGAGGAATTGACTTATCGGTTGGCGGTTAAATTCAGGGCTGGCAAAGAAAAGGGTTTTTATACGGCGGCGCTTAATCAGACGTTGATTCGTTTGTTGTCGCCTTGGATAGCTAAGCCTGAGGGGGTCGAGGGAGTCGAAGGTGCTGATATCGAATGGCCCGAGATCAATTTTGGCAACCGGGTAACCAGTGCGGCGGTGGTCCGCTTTATTGAGTCGCTGGATTACATTGATTATGTCGCCAACTTTACCTTGTTGCAGCAAGTGATCCGCCATGCTGATTATATTGAAACCGTGCCACTGTTTTTGACTGACGCCAATCAGGCCGTCGCTCGTCAAGAAGGGGCAATATTGGTGTCTGCCGATCAGCATATTATTGATGTGATTGAATCTGAACCTTTTGATGCCAGTGCATTCAGGGGCATTGGCTTTATGATCACCGGCACCGATTTTTGGATTGAGCGCCCCGCAGCGCAAGCCGACATTGGCCTTGGTGAGCTGGTGATTGACGAAGCACAGGTCAGCAAACGTCTGCTGCATCAGCAATTACCCGAGCAAAACATTGATACTCTGTACCAAGCGTTGTTGGACCAAAACTACCTCACTTCACAGGGCCTGATAGGCACTGCTTTTAATGCTGAGCTGGCATTGAGTGATTTTGAACTTGAGTTTGAGTTTGAACTGAGTGCCGATAAAGAAACTTTATATCAATTACTGCTGACACGGCTGGACTGGCAATCGGCTTTAACCCCTTTGGTGGTTATCTAGTCATCGTCAAGAAACAATCGTCCATGGAGGTCGTCGCAAAAGCCGATATATGCGACGTATCTTTTCGTAGGCAGGTGATTTATCCCCGCATCTTTTTGGTCGGATTTACGATCAAATTGTTGCTTAAACGCCTAAAAAGCGGGGATGAATCACCCGCCTACAATTTTACTCCGCATGTGACTTTTGCTACGACCTCCATGATTGCTAACATCCATGTGAGGTTGTCGCAAAAGCCAATATGGGCGATGTATCTTTTCGTAGGCGGGTGATTTATCCCCGCTTTTGTTCTGCCCGCTTTTTATACAATCAATAAAAACACCCCAACAAAACTATCAACGAGAAACCAACATGATCAACAAAAAAAGTCGCTTTACGCTGTATGATGCCTTTCGCCAGGGGGCGATCCCCTCAGGTGCCGATTTCGCCGAGCTGATTAAGTCCAATATTAATTGTATTGATGATGGTGTGGACGTTTCAGACGATCCTAATGAGCCAATTAAAATTCGTGGACACGGTGACTACAATCATCTGTTTGATTTTTGTGACGACCAATGGCAACCACAATGGCGTTTGTCACAAAGTGATGACAGCGCCGATTTGGCAGGGTTGAATTTCACGGCCAGTTTGCAAAGTCGGCTATTTATCGCTCGTCAAAGTGGTAATGTCGGCATCAGCACCGATCAACCCAATGCCAAACTGCATATCAAACAGGTCGGGGCCAGTGATGCCTTGCGCATTGATGATGAAGCCAGTGACACCAGTCCATTTATTATCAATTCTCAAGGTTATATTGGTGCCGGTACGCTGGTGCCACAGGCCAGTTTTCATATCAGTAATAGCACCAACGTTGATCACTTTCGGGTCGATATAACTGGTGAGGCTGATGACAACGCACCCTTTGTGATCAAAACCAATGGCAATGTGGGTATCGGTTTCGCTCTGCCTGATGCCAAAGTGGCGATTAATGGCGGTTTGAATGTTGGTGGCACCACAGACCCGGGTGATGACAACGCGCTGATCAGTGGCACGCTTATCGTCAATACCGACAGTTATCTTGGTCAAACTAGTGTCAACAAAGTCGTTTTGCCCGGGACTTTGCAATCAACAGATAACCCGGCAGACAATACCGCTTTGGTGGTGAATGACTCGCTGGATGTTAGAAACAACCTCAAAGTTGGCGGTGATGCCGAGTTTGGTGCCTCTGCCGACGATACCTTG
>JABSOG010000095.1:0-4509 GCA_013216025.1 Algicola sp.
AAACGAGAACGAACAATGATTCAACATGATGGTATCGATACTAAAACGCCCAAAACTTGAGTTGTCGGCCAATCGCATCACGTTTCGATGGATGGGCACTACAGCCTTAGGCCGACCTGTAGAGCCTGAGGTGTAAATCAGATAAATAGGACTGGTTGGTTGGGGCTTTATGCTGAGCTTTTCACTGTGGTTAGTTGAATCTTTTAAATCAGATGAACTCAGTGTTTTTACCGACGTTTGTAGATTTTCTTGCGCATCACTTATCAGTAGTTTTAACCCCGAGTCTGCTACCATGAACTGCAATCGCTGTTGTGGATAAGCCGGATCTAAAGGTAAGATGGCAGCGGCTATTTTGGCCACCGCTAACATAATCACAATTCTTTGTGCACTGGGGTCTAAATGAATGCCGACGATATCACCCGGACCCATACCGTGACTAATCAGTACCTGTGCGGCAATATCGGCCTTGCTCACCAGCGCCTGATAACTGATAGCTTCATCGTGCCATCTTAGGGCGATTTTATTGGGATTGAGCGCGGCGATCTTATCTATTTCTTGTGGGATCGCCGTATGTTTTCGATACTCAGTGACCTGCCCTCGTAACTGTTGCAGTAGATGTTGTTCAGATGCATCAGAAACACGGCAAATATCGGCCAGACTTTTGGTCGGCGTCGACAGCATCACCGGTAACAAATCCTGTAAATAGTCAAACATGCACTGCACCGTTTCGGTGTCGAACAAATCTGAATTGAACTCAATGTTGCCGGATAATCCCGCGACCCCTTCATTGAGATTAACGGTCATATCAAAGCGTGACACTGACGACTCAAAGGGTAGTGAAGCAATACGCACATCACCGAGTTTAAGCGCCTGCTTAGGGGTATTTTGCAGCACCAACATCACCTGAAACAACGGATTGTGAGCCGTTGAGCGTTGCACGTTTAACGCTTCAATCACTTGCTCAAAAGGAATATCCTGATGGGCGTACGCCGCCAACGTGGTCTCTTTTACGGCTTGTAAGTGTTGCAAAAATGGTTGGCTGTCACTGACTTTAGCGCGCAATACAAGGGTATTGACGAAACACCCTAGCAGCTTTTCCAACTCAGGCTGTGCACGGTTTGCCACCGGCGACCCAATCGCAATATCTGATTGCCCTGAGTATCGCCACAGCATCATTTGCATGGCAGCCAGCATAAACATGTACAAGGTAACCCCATGTTCACGGCAAAAAGTGTGTATTTTGTCGAGCATTTCATTGGATATTTCAACCGCAATTGAACTGCCATTGTACGATTGCAAAACCGGTCTTGGCCGGTCGGTGGGTAATTCTAACAAAGGCGGTAAATCTGCCAAGGCCTCGCGCCAATAGGCTAGTTGTTTGTCTAATTCATCGCCCTTTAGCCAGTCTCGTTGCCAAATGGCATAGTCAGCATACTGAATCGGCAGCGGGGCCAAGTCGGCTGTTTTGCCAGCAATAAGGGCTGAATAACAAGCAGTTAACTCATTGACGAAAACCCCCATCGACCACCCATCTGAAATAATGTGGTGCATGATGACCAGCAAAACATGCTTGGTTGTCGAGGTCTGTAACAAGCTAACTCGCAGTAATTCATCTTGTTGAAGGTCAAAAGGTTTGGCGGCTTGTGCTTGATATATCGACGCCAGTTGGCCTTCGGATACGCTTTGGGCGGTTAAGCTAAAATGGGTGTTAGGCTCTACTTTTTGAACCGGGAGTCCTTCAACGCTATAAAAACGGGTTCTTAAAATCTCATGCCGTTCGATGATGATATTGAAACTTTTGTTCAGTGCATCATAATCAAGTTCACCCTCTAGGACGATGCTGGCTGGCATATTATAAGTGCCGCCAATGCCATCAAATTGTTGCAACAGCCAAAGTCGTTGCTGGGCAAAAGAAAGCGGTAAGTTGTCGTTGTTACGATATGCGTGATGTGCACGAACAATAGGCGGTGGTGCAGTATTAGCCCCGCCAACCTTTACTTGTTTTGCTAGCGCCTCAATGGTTGGGTGCTCAAAAATATCTTTGAGCGTAAGCTCTGCACCGAGTTTGGCGTTGATGCGATAAATCACCTGAGTCGCCAGCAATGAGTGACCACCAATGGCAAAAAAGTCGTCTGTTATGCTCACGGTTCTGGCGGGAAATACCGCTGTCCATATATCAACTAATTCACGCTCTATGTCATTTCGAGGTGCGACAAACAGTTTATCTGCTGATTTTTCGACTAACTCAAGCAGCTTGTTGGTATCGGGTTTACCATTTCGATTCAATGGAATGCGATCAATGAGGATAATAACCGCCGGTATCATGTAACTGGGTAACTTTTCAGCCAGTTGATGACGCACTTCAGCAGCAGTGATGTTGTCACCTGCGATGACAACCCAAGCCAACAATCGGGGTAATTCGCTATCGTTACTGTCGACATTGACAACAGATCCAGTGACCTCTTGTAGAGCATTCAATTGCCGTTCAATCTCATCAAGTTCAATTCGAAAACCGCGAATTTTCACTTGTCGATCAAGTCGGCCTAAAAAGACCAGTTGATCATTTTCATTTATTTTGACTTTGTCTCCTGTTCTATAACTCCAAACGCCATCTAATTCGATGAAGCTATTTTGTTGCGGCTTATTGTGACCAAAATAGCCCAATCCCACCGCTGGGCCACTGATGTACAGCTCACCCGGAGTCCCTTTATCTTGTGGTTGACCCAGTGCATCTAAAATGCGCAATCGCACGTTATAAATGGGCTTGCCAATAGGTGCGTATTTGGGCCATCGATTTGAAGGTGCTTGAAAAGTATGCGCAGTCACGACGTGAGTTTCTGCTGGCCCATACTGGTTATGTAATTTGCATTGTGGGTAAGCATCAAAAAATTCGCTGACTTGCGCGGTTAATTCAAGTTGTTCACCTGCCGTAATAATATGTTGAAGAGACTCGTAGTGGCGCGCACGCTCATCGTTCAGTTTCGCCCAATGATGCAATACGGTTGGCGGTATGACGACAACATTGATCTGTTGTTGCCCGATTAACTGGCACATGACGTTAGTGTCGGTGCGAAGCGCATCTTCAACAATGATTAGGCTGCCACCACTGTGTAACGCAAGCAGCAGTTCTAAAATACTAAGGTCGAATCCGATAGAGGCAAACTGCAAGACTTTATTGGGTCCTGGAATTTGCTGCAATTCCCAGCGCATTAGATGCGTCATGGTGCGATGCGGCACCACTATGCCCTTGGGTTTACCCGTGGTCCCAGAGGTATAAATCATATAAGCCGCTTGTTCTGCATTGACCGTATTTTGTGGTCTATTGTCGGCGCTATGTTTTGCGGTTTCGACAAAGTCACTTAAAAAGTGTTGATTTGAGTGGCTTAAATTTGCTGCTAATGAATCGGTTATCAACAGCTCAGGCTGGGCATTATCCAGCATTTGCTGTAAGTGCTGCTGGGGGTGTTTAGGGTCCAGTGGAATATAACAGGCACCGACTTTCCAGATGGCCAGAGTCAGGGCAACTAATTCAGGACACTTGTTAAGATGAACCGCCACCAAGCCGCCTGCTTTCACGGCGTGTGCCATTAATGTATGGGCATACTGGTTGGATTTTTGTTCTAGCTGCAAATAGCTAGTTTGTTGATTTTGCCACTGTAATGCCGGGGCTTCGGGATGCTCAGACAAGCGTTTATAAAATGCATCCTGAATCAGTTCGTGGCTAGGCACGGGATAGCTTTTGCCAGCATAGACGCTATCTGTTCGAGATAATGGATTTTCAGTTTGGAGCTGCTTTAGCAGGCTTTGGGGCTGCTGGCAGGTGGCATCAAGCAGTATTTTCCAGCGCGTCAGAAAACGCTTGATGGTTGCCTCTTCAAATAACGCGGTATCATATTCGATTTGTCCGACAATACCGGTGGCTGTCTCGCTGAGCATAAATGTCATATCAAATCGTGAAACATTGCCTTGTTGTGGCACCTCACTAAAACTCAAATGCTCGGTCTCAAAATGACCTTTGGCTTGGTTTTGTAACACCAACATAAACTGAAATATCGGGTTGTTTGCGAGGCTACGCGCGGGTTGTAAAAGTTCGACTATACGTTCAAACGGCGCGTCCTGATTGGCATAGGCAGACAAACAGACTTCTCTGGTCTGTTGCAAATATTGCGCAAAGGGAATATCCGGGTCTAACTGACTGCGCAGCACCAGAGTATTGGCGAAAAAGCCAATAATGCCCTCTAATTCAGGGTACATTCGATTGGCGATTGGCGATCCGATCACTTGGTCTGTTTGACCGCTATATTTCCAAAACAAGATTTTTAGTGTTGCCAGCAACGTCATGAACAGGGTAACCCCCTGCGTTTGACCTAATTTTTGTAATGCCGCCAATTGCGCTTTTGATATTTCTACTGAGACATTGGCGCCTGTAAACTTCTGTACAGGCGGTCGAGGGAAATCCAATGGGAAATCATGCAGCGCGGGTGCGCCATTAAGTTTATCTAACCAGTA
>JABSOG010000095.1:4519-16358 GCA_013216025.1 Algicola sp.
TTGCTGCAGTTAGACCCATGGATATTAACCAAAAAATTAGAGGTTTCCGATTCTAAATAACATTCAACTTACCTAAGTGTAAGATAACCATACAGTTTAGTCATGTTATGATGTTTTGTTTGTTTATCCATTTGTTGTTTTTGCCACCAAGCGTAATCTGTGAACTGGATGGGCAGTGCCGGTAACGCCGCAGGCGTATTACTTGCTTCTAAGGTATTTGCGGTATAAAGCATCGCGAGTTCTCTAATCAACACCCCCATCGACCAACCATCACTGATGATGTGATGCAGAGTGATGAGCAAAACGTGATATTTTGGGGTAATGCTCAGCAAACGGACGCGAATTAAGGCATCATTTTTTAAGTCGAAAGGCGTGTGAAGCTCCGCTTCTGCCGTGGTTTGTAATTGTTCCTCAGTAATGGTTTGAGCTTTAATGTCTAAATCAAAAGCATCAAGCACCTGTTGTTTTGGCGTTTCTCCCTCAACGATAATCCTGGTGCGCAGCGCAGCATGGCGCTTGATTAAGGTGTTTAAACTGCGCCTCAGTGCGCTTATGTTTAACTCGCCTTTGAGCCCTAGTGCATACGGTATATTGTAGGCTGTTGAATTGTCTTCCAGCTGTTCAATTATCCACAGCCGTTGCTGAGAAAAAGACAGTGGTGCCAGTTCGTCACTTTTGTGTGGATAGATTGTTTGTTTTCTTTTCAAGTGCTCGATGAGTGCGGGTTTCACCTCACCAATGGCGCTTTTCAATTCGGCGTTCAAGGCACCTTTTGGCGCTCGAAATTTTAATTTTTCACCCTCAAGCCACAAGGTGATATTGGCACGTTGAATTTGTTCAATGACTTGGCTTAATTTACTCACAATTCACCCTCCTCAAAATCATCTTCCAGCGGGTTATTGGCCAGTAAATCATCCATTTTTATTGCCAGCGACTTGACCGTTGGCAAACGAAAAACTAACTCTAAAGGCACTTCAATATTGAGATTTTGAGCTAACCGAGAAACCATTTGTGTTGCGAGCAAAGAATGCCCTCCTAAAGCAAAGAAATCATCGTTAACACCCACCTGTTCGACTTTCAATAGCCCTTTCCAGATTTCAGATATGGTCAGTTCAGTGGCAGATTGAGGAGCGACATACTCGCGAGATAACTGTTCTGCCGATGGTTCAGGTAGTGCCTTTCTATCAATTTTGCCATTACTGCTCAGTGGTACTTTGTCTAATCTGATAATGGCTGATGGCACCATGTACCTTGGCAGGCTAACTTGTAAGTGTTGTAAACATTGGCTCTCATCGAAGCTCGTTGAATTTGCAATCACATAGGCCACCAGCGAGCTGTTATTGTTAGCATCTTGATAGGCGATGACGATGCTGCGATCAATGCCATCGATTTGATTTAATGCCGCTTCTACTTCACCCAATTCAATCCTGAAGCCATTAATTTTGACCTGAAAATCTGACCTACCGAGAAATTCAATATTACCGTCACTGCCGTATCTGGCCAAATCCCCCGTCCAATAAATTGCCTCGCCTGATTGGGGATGAGGTCTGAACTGTAGCTCAGTACGTTCTGGGTCTGCCCAATAACCTCTGGCCACCCCGATGCCGCCAATATATAGGTGTCCAGGTACACCAATGGGGCAAGGCTGATCTTGATCATTGAAGATGTGAAATTGCTGATTCGCCATGGGTTTGCCATAAGGAATACTGCGCCACTGTGGGTCTTGATGTTCAATGGGGTAAGTAATTGACCAAATTGAGCCTTCGGTTGCACCGCCAAGACTATTGACTGAAGCACTCGGCAAATGGTCTTTAATGCGTGCGGGTAAATCAAGCGGAATCCAATCACCGCTCATCATGATGGTGCGCAGACTCTTTATATTAAGCGCTGCATTACTTTTCGCCTCTTCTAGCAAAATGCTCATCAACTGCGGCACTGAATCCCAAAGTGTGACCTGATGTTGCTCGATGAGACGCGCCCATGACTGAGGATTTGTCGCTTCACTGTCGCTTGGCAGCACGGCAGCGGCACCACAGCTCAGTACGCCAAAAATGTCATAAACCCACAAATCGAATGTCAGCGCTGATACCACCAAAACACGGTCTTGAGGTGTAACGCTAAATCGAGTATTGATATCAATAAAGGTATTCACAGCGCTTTGGTGCTCAATCATCACGCCTTTAGGTTCGCCGGTCGAGCCAGAAGTAAATATTACATAGGCTAATTGTGTTGGGCTTACGTCGACATTTAGTGCCATGTTGGGCGTAAATGCCGGTATTTCACTGGGCATGATGACCAGCCAGTCGTTATTGAATTCTTGCTTGATTTGGGGTGTGGCGAAAACAGCAGTGACCCGGCCTTTTTTAAGCAGTTTTTGACGACGCTCTAAGGGCCAATTGGGATCAAGCGGTAAGTAAGCACCACCCGCTTTCATTATGCCCAGACAAGCGACAACCTGACTGATACCGCGCGGCAAACAAACCGCAATTAGGCCATCAATATGGGCGAGATTATCACGTTGTAATACATAAGCCAGCGCGCTGGACTGTTGGTCAAGCGTTTCATAACTGATGCTTTGCTGTTCGAAATAAAGCGCAATGGCATCCGGCGTTTTGCGGGCTTGCTGGGTAATCAGTTGGTGAATACTTTGATCAGTATCATACGGCTGTTTGGTATTATTCCACTCTTGCATTTGCTGGCGTTCAGCATCTGACAACAGATTGACTTCAAGCGGATGCTGCTGCCCGGCCATCGCTGTAATGATGGTTATATAGTGTTCAACAAGCCTGTTTACCGTGGCGAAATCAAAATGTTGTTTGGCAAACTGAATTTTAAGCTTTAATGTTTCACCGGGAGCCCAAATAACGGTTAGCGGGAAGTTGGTTTGACTGGTCCAATCAAGCGGTTGAAAGGTTATCGGCAGTTGATTTTCTTTTAACGCATCGTCAATCGGGTAGTTTTCGAAGGCAAAAATAGACTCGAATAAGTTAACGCCATTGGGTATTTCACTCTCAGATTGAATGTCTGTCAGTGACAAATAGCCATATTTGTCTATGTTCGCCTGTTGTATATGTACCTTAGATAACATCTCCCCCAGACTCATGTCGCTAGAAATTTTAATCCGCGCTGGCAGAGTATTAATAAATGGCCCTACAATGTCGTTTATGCCTTCGATATCACCGGGTCGACCGGATGATGTGATGGCAAAAAGGACATCTTGCTCGCCACTGTATCTTGCCAATAATGCGGCCCACGCGGTCTGGCAAATAGAGTTGAGGGTTACACCGTGTTGTTTAAACAGCGTTTGAAGCTGAGTGTATATCGGTTTGCTTAAGCTTCTGCTAATTTCATTGGCGCCTGATTCATTAGAAAGGGGTATGTTGTTCTTAACAAATAACGGCGTAGGAGTCGTAAATCCTTTTAGAGATTCACGCCAAAAACGCTTCGCTGCCGTTTTGTCTTGTTTGCCAAGCCAGTGCAAATAACGCCGAAATGACGGCGCCCCTCTCGTAACACCACAAACAGTTGTCGTGTTAGCAGCCACGCTATAAGCTTTGAATAAGCTTTTGAACACCAACGGCATTGACCAACCATCCATTAATACGTGATGGTAAGTCCAAGTTAACACCGCCGATGAGGCTGACTCCACGCATAAGCGCAAACGCATCAAAGGCGCATTTTCAAAATCAAAAGGTTGTAATCGGTCTTGCTCTAGTAATTGTTCAAGTTTTTCTGCCTGACCCATAGCATCGACAGTGCGCAAATCAGTTTCAGTCCAAGCAAGGTTGGCATATTCACGAATGACCTGAAAAGAATTGGCAGTACCTAACCCTGCAAATTCTACGCGAAATATATCGTGCTGATTAATCACTTGTTGCCAGGCACTTTTTAGTTTTTCGGCATCTAATGGACCTGAAATTCTGTAGCTGAGCTGCTCTACATAATACGCTTCTTGTGCATTCATTTGGGTATGATAGAGCATCCCTTGCTGTGGTCCGGTCAACTGCCCAATCGCGACAATTTTGCCTCTTTGCGCGGTCTCTTTGGCTGATTGCCAAAGTTGGTCCAGTGCAGGTTGCTGTAGACCCGGATACTCAGGAAAGTCTGAAGGTGTCGCGCCTGCGTGGGGGTTGTTTGCACAGTGCGTTATAAGGTCGCGTAATTTTTGCGTGGCATTATCGAGCAAATCTTGCATTGCCTGTGGGGTGTGCAGTTTTTCACTGTAGTGACAGTGTAATTTCAGCTGTCCTTTTTCGATAATAGCACCGAACGCCAATACATGGCTGCGCTGCTGACGCGGATCGTTGCCTAAACCCGCCGATTCTGAGGCAATAGCGAATTCACTGTCTTGGTCTGGTCGCACTTGGCCCATATAGTTGAAGCTGATTGACGCTTTGTCTTCATAGGCCAATTGGCCTGTCACACAGGCATCTTCAAACAGATATTTCAGCACGCCATAACCCACACCGCCCTGAGGAACCAATTTTATCTGTTGTTTCACCGACTTAAGTGTTTCAACCATGTCATGTTGTGCAATTGCACAGAATCTAACCGGATAAATGGCCGTAAACCAACCTAATGTATTAGACAAATCAAGTTGGTCAGCGTGGCCATTGCGGCCATGTCCTTCCATATCGATGCGTATATTGTCACTATCTGTCCATTCACTGAGGGCTATCAACGTGGCTGTCAATAAGAGCTGTTCTACGCTGCTGTTATAAGCCAAAGGTGCACTGTAGAGCAGTTTTTCGGTTTCTTCGGTTGATAAACTACAGCGTACTTTTTGTTCATCAGCAATGACATTAGGTAGCGTCAGGTCACTATTTATACCTGTATTAGTGGGTATATCTGTACTAGTGGGTAAACACTGTTGTTGCCAAAAATTTAACTCTTTTTTGAACTCTGGCAGTCGCGAACAGAGCGTTTGCCCCCACTGCCGGTAACTGTGCGTTCGGGTGAATCTGGCCGTGTCACGATAAGCTTTCATTAAATCAGCCAGTAAAATACGCCAAGACACCCCGTCGATAATTAAATGATGACAAACAATCAGTAGCCTGTCGGCAGATTCATCTTCAGGCAGCTTGAAATGGACCAAACGCAATAAATCGCCTTTGCTAATATCCAACGACTGTTGCGCTGCATCACAGGCAAGCTGCATTTGCTGTGGCCAATTTTCGCCCTCTTTAACCAAAGGCACTGCTTTGATGTCATACAAGGGATCCCATGGGGTAATAAATTGCTGCCAGCTATCGTGTTTTTTAGTAAATCTGGCCCGCAGTAAATCGTGATGTTGCGTTAGCGCGCCGATGGCATCGCGCATTTTAGTGAGACTGAGATCTTTAGGCACGGTCAATAATACCGATTGATTCCAGTGATCTGGGTAGTCAGAAAAATGTTCAAAAAACCAATGCTGAATGGGCGAAAGATTGATGCTGCCGTGATGTTTGCAATCGAGCGCACGCTTAGTGTCTGCAAGCGTTGCGCTGGCCACCATTTCGTTCAATACCGGGTTGTTAAATATCTGTTGTACAGATAAATTAATGCCCCTTTCAGCCGCTTTGGCCACCAGCTGTATGGCAACGATAGAATCGCCACCACATTGGAAAAAGTGACTATCGTCTGAAAGTTCACTGGCATTTAAGGCTAAAAGGTCTGACCAAAGCTTGCTAATGTTAAACCGCATTTGACTTTGGTGCTGAGCATTAAGTGTGTCTTGTGCACCTTCGATGCTGTGAATTTGCGGCAAACGCCTTTGGTCAATTTTGCCATTTTTGGTCAATGGTAATAAGTCGAGAAAAATGACTCTGGCAGGCGTCATATAACCCGGTAAATGCTGTTGTATGTGCGCCAATATTTGTGACTCTTGGTATTCACCCGATTTGGCTTCGATAAAGGCGACTAACTTTTTAGAGTCAGCGCTATTACCTTGTAGGACATCACCTTGTGCGACAACAACACATTCTTTGATCATTAATTGTCTTATGACCGATTCTATTTCATTAAGCTCAATGCGGAACCCACGAATTTTTACCTGCCGATCCATACGACCAATGAACTCGACAACACCGTGCACCAGCCGCACTTTATCGCCCGTTCTAAAACAGCGCTGTCCATCTTGCTCAATAAAATTTAAGCCACTGCCCTCTATGTTACCCAGTGCCACGCCATTACCACTGATGACTAGTTCTCCAGCATTGCCGGGCGGCACCACATTCAATGATTGATCAACCACTTTTACCTGCGTGGCGTTAACTGGCTTGCCAATGGGAATAGCCAGGCGCCAGTCATGGTCTCGGGGGATTGGATAGCAGCAAGCAAATGTGGTGGTTTCAGTAGGACCATAACCATTAATCACCACGGTCTTGTCAAAGTGTTGATATAGAGCCTTCACCGCTGAGGGCGATACCACGTCACCACCCGTCAGCACGAAATCAGGCTGGGGAATTGCAGACGTTTGCAAACTGCCCACCCATTGCTGAAATTACCCTGCGGTGAGCCACAGGGTGTTAATACTGTGCTGTTGAATAAGCTGATTAAGCTTTGACAAATCCATGTGATCTTCTGTGTAAGCGACCAAACAACCGCCATTGAGCAACGCGCCCCAAATCTCAAAAGTGGCAGCATCAAAGGCCAATGTTGAGGCATGGAGCATCACGGTTGAACTGTGCAGTTTCACGTAACCCGGCGAACAAACTAACCTAGGAATGGCTCTTTGAGGAATGACAACGCCTTTAGGTTTACCCTGCGTACCAGAGGTGAAGTTGATGTATGCAGGATGTTCGAGACCAATGTCGGTTTGGTTAAACGTGCCACGCATAGCGGCCAGTGTGTGTTTAACATCGGCGGCATCTAACAATATACGCTTTATGGCAGAGTCTACGCTTGGATTGTGCTGCAAATCGGCTATCAAAAAGTGACAACTACAGACTGACAGCATGTGTTCTAATCGGTCAACAGGCGCTGATAAATCGAGCGGTAAATAGGTCGCGCCTAACTTTTGAATGGCGACAACACTAACAATGGCCTGAATACCTCGTGGCAGTGCCAAAGCGACAACATCATTTTGAGACACCCCCTGCTCTTGTAACAATTGCGCTAATGCGTTGGCGCGATGGTCTAGTTGTGAATAGGTAAGTGCAGTGCCCGCTTCTATGATTGCTGGCGCGTCGCCATGTTCTGCAACCACTTCGTCAAAAAGTACTGGTACTGTTTTGTCGAGCTTGGTGCCCGTTGGTCCGGCAAGATAAGACGTTGCTTTCTTTTGATATGAAGAGGTTTGATAGGATGGGGCTATTTGAATGTCACCAAGAAGGCAGTTCGATTGACTTATTTGATTGAGAATCAATTTGAAATTGTTTATCAGGTCTTGCGCAACCTCCTCACTGATATTTCTAAAGCGCAAGCGCATGTCCAATGACTGACCCGGGATCACAATAACCGTTAGCGGATAATTCGAATCGCCATGCCCTGATACCGGCTCGATGACAATATTGGCGACACTTTGTGTTAAGTTTGGATCAACCGGATAATTCTCGTAGACCAATAGGCTGTCGAACATTGAACCGGCAGCGTCTACATCACTTAACCGCTGGATCTCCCACAAGGGAAAATAGCTATGTTCTTCTCTTTCTAATTGTTGTTGGCGAACACCGTTGAGTACTTGAGTCGCTGTTTTAACGCCCGTTAAATTAACGCGCACCGGTACCGTGTTGATGAAAGCACCCACTAAGTTATCGATGCCGGTCACTTCTGTCGGTCGGCCTGATACGGTCGTGCCAAACACCACATCATTATCGCCACTATAGTGACTTACCAACAACGCCCAAGCAGCCTGACAAGCAACGTTTAGGGTAATTTGTTGTCGCTGACAAAACAGATTAAGCCGCTGCCAATCCGCATTATCTATTGTCGTTTTGACTTCGCTGGTGCTCGTCGTTACGGCTTGGGTGGTGATCGTCGACACGGCTTGGGTGTGCGGCAATCTCATATTGTTTGGTGCTGAAAATCCGCTTAATTCTTTTTGCCAGTATTGTATGGCTGAAGATGGCGTCTTGTTTTGCAACCATTGGGCGTAAACTTGCGCATCTGTAACAGGCAAAAATTCTGCCTCTACATTTTCAACCAGCGCGGCATATTGGGCCAATACATCTCGCAGCACAAGCGGCACCGACCATCCATCCAACAGCGCATGATGATAAGTCCAAATAAACTGGTAACAATCATCCGCGCTACGAATACAATACATCCGCATCAGCGGCGCTTGATTACTGGCAAACCCTAAATTACGTTCAGCATCGATAAGCGCTGTAAGCCGTCGAGCGCACTCGGTTTCATCTGCATCTAACCAATCTTCGTCATGCCAGTTCAACGCCACTTGGTTGAGCATAATCTGGGCTGGAGTGTCTGAATCAATTCCCCAGAAAAAGCTGCGTAATACCGGGTGCCGGGCCAGCGCTACCTGCCATGCCTGACGTAATTTGTTGCTATCAAGGTCGCCTTTTAGCCGGTAAACGGCTTGCACAACATAGGCAGCATCTTGGTTGGTAATACTGTGGAATAACATGCCTCGTTGTAAGGGCGTAACCGGGTAAATGGCCTCAATGCCTGATGTTTTGTTGTGGGTTTCGAGCGATGTCCACATTGCCTCAACAGCATTTTCATCAAGCGGACAATGCTTAAAATCACTGGGGATCACTGGCATAAAATCTTTATCCAAAGCACTTTCTTCAAGCATTTGTGCGGCTTTATTGGTTAGCGCCGCCAACGCTTTAACACCGGACTCGTCTATCTGAGCATTGTGTATTTGCCAGATTAACTGCACTTCGTCTGCCGTTGTTATAAATCTGACTTTGCCGCCAACAGATGTGTCACTTAGGCTGTTCCAACGCTGTTGCAATCCATCAAGCGGCTGACCACTTTTTTCTAAATCAGTCAAACATATTAACAACGCTTTGCCCCAGTTTGGCGGCGATAACTGATTGCTGTGTTGATTAGCCAAATAACTCAACGATTTGGCTGCAGAGTCTCGAAATTGCTGTTTGAAATTGTTGATGGCTGGGTATTGGTTATGCCCATCAAATTCAATTGGGCATGGAAATAAGGCGTTAAAATCACCCATCACATCGGTGGTTTTGTCCTTCCAAAACGGATCATTTCGCGTTGACTTGAGCACATAACACGGCACTCTCTCATGCCCCACCTCAAGCCCAACCTCAAACCCAAAGAATTCAGCAAGTGCAAAAGTAACGAGGTAAACTAACACTTCTTGTTCGCTAATATAATTGAGTTCACTGAGCTTTTTAAGCTGTTTTGTTGTCAAGCACACCGTTGCTTGACAGACGTTGTCGTGAAATTGGTCTGAACTAAAAAGATCTGCGCCGCTTTGCTGTTTTTGCCAAAGCTCAATGTCGCCATCAAAATGCGGGCTATCGGCCGCTTTGCGCAACTGCTTTTGCATAGGGGCAGCATCAGTAAAGCCCCGGTTTGAATGGTGTTGGTCTTCAATAACCGAGCTTATCTGTTGCTGTATCATCAACGTGCTATATTCATCGATATGGCAGCCAAAAACCAATAACAACAATTGAGAATACGACCCTTCACCGACCCGAATGTTGATGACATGAGTGCCAAATTGCTCTGGCTCGTCCGCCGTTAACGACTCAAGTTGCTGCTGTAGTTGCTGTTCATTTAAAGAGTCTGATGCGTTAACTTCCCGGTAGCTGGTGATATCTGACCATGGGTTTACCCGCTGAACTCGCTTATTGGCTTCGCCGACAAATTCACTACGCAAACATTCGTTATGCTCAATAATAATTTGCAATTTGTCTCTTACTTGAGCTTCTGTCAAAACACCGGCTGACTTAACGCAAAGCAGCTGGGGATTTGATAACGTCACAAGCCGTTGGCCAGCTAACCAATCTTGCCAAATACTCAGCGGCTGTTCGCCAATCACAAAAACCTGTTTCTGCTGACTCACTTGGGTGCTTTGTGAGCTTTGCGTACTTTGTAAGAGCGCCGCTAACTGAAAAATAGTCGGTGACTCAAACAGTTGTTGTATTTGCAAAGCAAGGCCATCTTGTTTCGCCAGTGCGACGATTTTTATCGCATGGATTGAGTCGCCACCAAGCTCAAAAAAGTTACTGTGAATTGAACTTATTTTGTTGCCAAGTACGACCTCCCAATAGCTGGCCAATTGTTTTTGCAAAGTGGTGACCGGCGGGCTCGTCTGGGTATCCGAAATTTGATGTTCGATTGTTGGTAATTGTGTGGTGTCTATTTTGCCATTGCGGCTCAGTGGCAATTTATCCATAATCGCCAGTGCACTGGGGACCATATAACCTGGCACGCGTTGGCGTAATTCATCTAAAATCTGTTGGGTAGTAATTTTAGACTCCGAATCAACTGCCACATAGGCGACCAATACAGGATGACTATCAGGTTGTTGAATCGCGACATGCGCTTGCTTCACGCCTTGGCACTGGCAGAGTTCGTTTTCTACTGCACTTAGCTCTATACGATAACCGCGCAATTTCACTTGGTTATCACGGCGCCCATCAAACAATAGTTGCCCGTCAACATCCCAATGTACGCGATCACCCGTGCGATAAAGGCGGTAAGTTTTGCCATTGAAGCTTTTATTAAAAAATGCCTCATGATCTAAATCCACACGCTTAAAGTAACCCGGCGTTAACCCGGCACCACCAATACACAACTCCCCGGTGACCCCCCCAGGTGCTAGTCTTTGCTTGCCATCAAGCACCAAACAAATGACATTCTGAATCGGACTGCCAATAGGAATAAAGTCTGGAATATCGCCGTGTTCTGGCGCTTGCCAGACGGTTGCCACAATCGTCGCCTCAGTTGGGCCATAGCTATTAAACCATTGCACATTAGGCAGTTGTTCACGCCATTTTCGCAATGCCTGAGGGCGGGCGGCTTCTCCGCCAACGATGATTTTTTGCAGGCTTGTTAATTTGTCAATGCTCAGCTGGGCACCGACCCATGTGTGCCAGTAGGCGGTAGGTAAATCGAGTGTGGTGATTTTTTGCTGTGCAATCACATTTTCGAAAGAATCTAGCGCTAGGTCGCTTCTGTCATAGATCACTAGCGTTGCGCCCGAGCACAAACTGCCCCAGATTTCTTCGACCGAGATATCAAATCCCAAAGACGCAAACTGCAATATTCGGTCATTAGAGTTTAACGAATAGCGAGTGATGGCATCATCTATGTGGTTGGCCACACTGTCGTGTCTTATGGGCACCGTTTTGGGTTCGCCCGTTGTGCCTGAGGTAAACATTATGTAGGCGATGGACTCGGGGTCTACCTGTGTTTTTTGTTGCAATGACCAATCAAACGTTTGATGCCAGTAAGTTGAGTCATCAGTTATGGCAAGGGCGACATCGGCTTTATCCATAAGGTCGAGAATGCGGGCTTGTGGTTGATTGATATCTATGGGTACGTAACTCGCCTTCGCCTTCACAATGGCGAGCATACTGACAATAAACCGGATACCGTTGGGCAGGCAAATGGCTATCCGTTGATCTTTACCGATGCCTTGTTGTTGCAGCCAGCAAGCCAGTTGATTGGCTTGTTGTTCTAGTTGGCGATAAGTTAGTTTCTCGCTACTCTTATCACACCCATCACTCTCACTACTCTCAACTACGGCTATGCTGTCAGGCTGGTTCGCTGCAATGGCCTCAAACCGAGCAATGACAGATTTAATAGCACCATCATGGCAATTACCTTGACCAAGAGCCAGTAGGTTGGTTTGTTGTGCTTCTTGTAGAGTGGCAAGCTCGCTTAGGGCACTTTGGTGGTTGCTCACCATTTGTTGCAAGAT
>JABSOG010000959.1 GCA_013216025.1 Algicola sp.
GCTCGGTCTTGGTTATTTTTTAACGTTTGGTCTCAAAGACCCGGTAGTGCTGCAACTGGAGATCACGCCAGCCGGTGCCCAAGTCAACTTGCCAGAACTGGATGAACCCTACCAATCGGGCATGGCATTACCACAGGGACCGTTATTGATTAAAGTACAAAACGACGGCTACGTAAGCCAAACCACGACATTTCAACTGTCGCCAGAAAATACCCGTTTGTCCATCGTGCTTAAAGCCAAATTATTGTCATTGACTATCACCGTTGAACCACCAGATGCCCAAATTAAACTGCTCAATGTCGACAAAGCCTATCAAAAAGGCCTGTTGCTGGCAGCAGGTGACTATCAGGTGGCATTAAGCCGTGAAGGTTTTGAACCGCAGCAAGTATCGGTTTATCTCTCACTCGAGCAACAACAATTTTCGTTTACCCTCACACCAGCCAAATACACACTGACTGTAGATACCCTCCCCAAAGGGGCAAAGGTCAAATTACTGGACAGTGAGTTAACTTATCAGGCAGGCATGGTACTGCCACCGGGCAGCTATCGCATAGCGGTCAGTTTGGCTGGTTTCCAAAGCAAAAACCAGACTTTGCAGTTATCTCAAGACCAACAAAAATGGCTGGTCAACCTAACCAAAAACCGCTTTGCCCTGACAGTTAAAACAGTACCGCTCGACGCAAAAATAACCCTGTCAGACCAAGATAAAAAGACTTATCCACTGGACAAAAAACTGCTGGCAGGTCTTTATCAAATCACCGTAGACCACCCCGATTATCAACAGCACATCCAATGGCTCGAATTCAGCAAAGACCAAACATTGCATATCGCCCTTAAAAAACCGATGGCAGTAAAACCGCCCTCCCCGCAACCGGGTGATGTTATTCGTGACAAACTGGTTGATGGCAGTATGGGGCCTGAAATGATAGTCATCCCACTAGGCCAATTTTTGCTGGGTAGCGTGTCACAAAATGCCCGACCCGATGAAGGCCCATTGCTTCAAGTCACCATAAATCAAACCATGGCCTTTGCCAAATATGAAACCACTTTTGAAGACTACGACAAATTTACCACCGCCACTAATCGTCGCAGTGTCAACGATGACGGCTGGGGCCGGGCACGCAGACCGGTTATCAACGTCAGCCAAAAAGACGCCCTGTCATACGCCCGCTGGTTGTCAGAACAAACCGGCCAGACCTACCGCTTGCCCACCGAAGCCCAATGGGAGTACGCGGGCCGGGCCGGGGTAACCACCGATTACGTCTCAGGCAACAACGGTCCCGACATATGCCAATATGGCAACATTGCCGACCAGTCGGTAAAAACCCAGTTTCCCGACTGGGCATTCACCAACTGTAACGATGGTTTTGCGACCACAGCCGAGGTCGGCAGCTTTGCCGCTAATGCGTTTGGTCTTCATGATATGCAAGGTAATGTATGGGAGTGGGTTGCCGACTGTTATACCGACAACTACCAGTCGACACCACCCGATGGCAGCGCGCTGAAAATATCGGGTTGTTATGATGTGGTGGCCCGGGGTGGCAGCTGGCACTATTTGGTCAAAGCGGCGCGGTTTTCACGCCGTCATTTCAATGTGGCTAAATTTAAAGGTAATGGCTGGGGTTTTCGGCTTATCAGGCAAATCAAGTAATCGATCAATTAGTCGATTAGTGCTTTGTGCTTTAACCACACAACGCATAAACGCTTTGTGACTTCATTCGAGTGTAAAGATGGATCTCCAATTGCTTTGGTGACAGCTGGGTCCAGATCTCATCGATACCCCCAGGACACAACGACTGGCGGATATACTGGCTGTGTTGGTCGCTGTTCAAGTCTAATCGCTGGGGTATTTGAATGTACGCACGCACTATCCCATCACGCTGCTCAATACCACCATAACGCCAGTCGCCAGCCATAAATTTAACCCGTAAACGCCGTTCAACAAAATACAGTGTCGACTCTGGCACTTTCGATTCTGAAACAGTCAACTGCGGAGTTCGCGTATTGGCATTAAGCGGGTTCTTGTCATTAATGCTGACATTGCTGGCGACAATGCCCGAACCACTGTTCAAATACAAAATCATCCCCACTGCACCTATAAATACAGGCACACACATATACAACAGAATCGTCAACACCTTGGGATAAACCGGCTTAGTGATACAGGCAATCGACTTGTCTTGTTGAATACTGTTTTGGGTGGTCATAAATGCTCCGATGTTGATTATAAAAGGTAGAAAGAAAAGGCGATGAAAATAAAACTGCCGTAGCAGGTTTATTAAGAAGCGCATAATTTACAACACAGCTGCGGCGCCGTAAATGGTGATAAATCGCTGTTTGCTGTGCGAGATCTCCTATATTTTCATAAGATAATCGATGCTTTGCAAATCACTTGTGGCTTCACTGTTGCGACTTGGCAGTTAATATCCTAAACAGTTCAGTAGGCCACCCTGTCAAGTAGTAGTTTGTTATCCAATGTCACTATTATAATCAACATAAAAGCTTATATGTCCTTTTTTTGTACAAAACCGTTGTAAACCGATCTGTTTCCTTGTAGTATCATTCCATCAGCGTTTACACCAAACAATTAAAAGGGTTTACCCATGCGATACTGGCCAATTTCACTGTTAATTTTGTCTTTTTATTCTTTTGCCAACGATATGGCAACACAGCAAACCGCCATCAACATGTTCAGCTACGTGGCGTTAACCAGCGTGTGTCTGTTTTTGTTGATGCGCACTCGCTACCTTCACCTGCAATCGGCTCAGCGTTCAAACCAGCTGCAAAGACGAACCGATAGCATCGAAAACCTCAAAAATCAAAACAAAACCATGCCTGAGACTGCGCCGATTGCACAGCAAAATGACGTAACACTGCACATGAACCTTAAAGACCAGTTGTTTGTTGAACGCTTTGAAGCCATCATCGCCAAGAATTATCAACTCAATACCTTCAACCGTTCACATACTGCCAGCGAAATGGCCATCAGCGAACGCCAATTAAACCGTAAACTGGGGTTGTTAACCGAAGACAATTTCAGCGGCTACTTGAGAAAATATCGATTAAAACAAGCCGTTTGTTTGATGGGTAAGGGTTTGCAGGTATCACAGATTGGCGATCAGGTGGGGTTTTCATCGGCCACTTATTTCAGCTCTTGCTTTAAAACCGAATATGGCAAGACGGTGAAGCAGTATGAGCAGCAGATACGGGGATAGAATTAAAAGCAAAGAAAAGCCTGCTATTGTTCATCCATGAAATCGCAGGATAAACACATCCATGTGCAGTCGCTCCTG
>JABSOG010000960.1 GCA_013216025.1 Algicola sp.
TCGAACCCGGAGCGGGAAACCAGCCCTTGTTCAGACAATTCTTTGTAGCGTTTGAATTCGTTTTTGGCTTCGGTGAGGGTAGATTCGGCCTTTTTCAAGCTGGCTTGAGATGATTGCCGACTCAAATTAAAACTGCGCTGGTCAAGCTGCGCCCGTGCATCGCCCTTTTTCCCCACATCACCCAGATTGACCTTCACCCAATCGACTTTGCCACCGACTTGAAAACTCAGATTGGTCGACTCCACCGGCTGCACCGAACCAGACAAGCGCCGAACCTGATCGAGCGTTGACAGCTCAACCGGTTGCCAGGCAATCGGGCGGATGGATTCTTTAAATGTGACTGGTGGTTTAGAACAACTAACAAGCAGCAGTGGAATGAGTATGGCAAATAGAAGGTGGCGCATAAAGAGGACTCCAGTAGAGTTTATTCCAACACTTTTTCGAGTTTCTTTTCAAGCATTGCACCAGAAAAAGGCTTCATGATATAGCTGTTAACACCGGCTCTGGCGGCTTCAATGACTTGCTTTCTACTGCCCTCAGCCGTGATCATCAATACAGGCAATCCTGCCAACTCTGCGTTGCCACGAATGTGTTTTAACAAATCAAGGCCAGTCATACCAGGCATATTCCAGTCGGTGATCACCAAATCATATTCTTTCTGACGGAGCTTGATCACCGCAGATCTACCATCATCGGCTTGCTCAACATTGCTATAACCCAGTGCGGTAAGAATATGAGTCGTTACTTTACGCATTGATGCCATGTCATCAACCACCAATATTTTGATCTTTTTGTTTTTATTGGACATTTTAGTTTTCCTGACTGAGGTTGAGTATAGAGCTATTGCCCATGCTACTTGATATATTGGCACATTTACAGAATTAAACCACAGTAGAAAGGATCACCATGGAGTTAGTTTGGGCGATATGCGAAAAGTCTTCTAACAAGACATCAAGTTGCGACATAGCTTGCACCGTCACTTTCATCATAAAAGCCTTTTCGCCGGTGACGTTGTAACATTCTAAAACCTCTGGGCGAGCTTTTGCCATGCGCATAAACTCACTTTCTTTGCCCAAAAAGGCCTTGGCCTGCACCATCACGCTGATGGGAAAACCCATTTTTTCGAGATTAACGTTGGCTTGAAATCCGGTGATGATACCCGTCTCTTCTAACCGCTTTACCCGCTCAGCCACCGCAGGCGCCGACAAATGCACCAACTTGGCCAGCTCAGCGAACGAAATGCGGCCATCTTGCTGGAGTATTTCTACGATTTTGAGGTTAATTGCATCCACTATGGGTATTCCTGCCATTTGGCTTTGGATTCGAAAGTAAATCAGCACAATTACCATTGATTGCCTATTCGACATTGGGCAATTGAGCGTTATGATTTATCCCTAACGATAAACTTAAAGGCAAAGCAATGAAATTACAAGAGTTTACCCTCGAACGAATTCAATCACTTTTTGAAAACGAAGTCGAACTGAACCTGTCTGACAGCGGTGTGCATCCTTATAAACTGTCTGAATTACTCAGTGAAGCACAAATCAAAACGATGGTCGATTTAGAACTGGGTTATGGCTGGACCAACGGTCAGACCGAGCTGAGACAAACCATCGCCAACCTATATCAACACAGAACACCAGACAACATAATGGTGACAAACGGTTCAGCAGAGGCGAATTTTATTATGGTGATGAGTCTATTAAACCCCGGCGACGAGCTGATAGTAGTGGTGCCCAATTACATGCAAATCGCCGGTTGGGCCAAGGCGCTCGACGTAAAAGTACTTGAAGTGCCACTGTTACAAGACAATGGCTGGTTGCCAGACCTTGAGCAGCTGGATGCACTGGTCACCGACAAAACCAAAATGCTGACCATTTGTCACCCCAATAACCCAACTGGCTCAACCCTGCCGATTGCTCAAATTGAGCGACTGGTAGCATTTGCCAAACGCCACGACATTTATCTACACGCCGATGAAGTTTATAAAGGGGCCGAATTTGACGGCGTAGAACTGCCCAGTTTTGCCGACTTATATGACAAAGCGATAGTCACTTGTGGATTATCCAAAGCGATGGCAATGCCGGGCTTGCGACTCGGTTGGTTAGTGGGCCCTACAGCAGAAATTTATGCCACTTGGCAAAGTAAAGACTACACCAGCATCACCACAGGTACCGTGAGCGAGTATGTCGCCAACATCGTTTTGCAGCCGCAATTCAGGCAGGACGTATTACAACGCAGCAAGTCTTTTTTGATTGAAAACCTCGCTATTTTGCAAGCCTGGGTTGATGAAAACAGCCAATGGGTATCGTTTATACCGCCCAAGGCCGGAGGTATGGCGTTTATCAAATATGAGCTTGATGTCAATTCAACCGAGTTGGCGATGGAATTTCAAAAAGCGTTAAGCGTATTTCTGCTGCCCGGCGATGTGTATGGCATGGACGGTTATTTTAGAGTGGGTATAGGTGCACCCGCTGAGCATTTGCGGGTTGGGTTACAACGTATTGGTGAGTATGTTCGGGGTAAATACCTGTAAGATACGCCACCAGAAAACCTTTTGTCCCATATTTGTAGAGTTCGCCATACATCAAGCGCCTGAAATCGACGAGACCCACGGTGCGTCCAGCACACCCTACGATGTTTAATATCCGAGAGATGAGTTGATGAAAATACTGAATAAGCAACAAATAGAACAACTATTGGCAACCATCGACCCGATGCCATTAATTGAGCAAGGCTTTGTCCAATACTCCCAAGGTCTAGCAACCGTGCCACCCGTTGGCGAGTTGTTGATGGACAACGGCGAAGTGCACATCAAATACGGCTACATCAAATCTGACGATTATTACGTAATCAAAATCGCCAGCGGCTTTTATCAGAATCAGGCCCTTGGCCTACCCTCAAGCAATGGTTTGATGTTGTTGTTCAGCCAGCAAACCGGCGAAATGGTCTGCACCCTGCTCGATGAGGGCTATCTCACCGACATTCGCACCGCCGTTGCTGGCGCCATTGCCGCCAAATACCTTGCGCCAAAAAAGGTGGCGGCCATTGGCATTGTCGGCACTGGCATTCAAGCCAGATTGCAGGCGTTATATTTAAAGCCAATAACCGATTGCCGCCGAATCATTGTGTGGGGCCGTAGTGACAAAAAACTGGCCGCTTTCCATCAAGATATGGTACAACAAGGGTTTGAGGTCACCACAACTAAAAACATTCAAGATGTCACTGAACAAGCCAATTTAATTGTCACCACCACCCCATCGACAGCAGCGATTTTAAAAGCTCAGGACATC
>JABSOG010000961.1 GCA_013216025.1 Algicola sp.
TAAGCCGACAGCAAATAACCCCAAGCCGCTTGCATCACAACGTTGACCGTGGTTTGAGTATCACGCGCCAGCTGGGTCAGTTGCGTGGTTTGGACTTGGGTTAAAGTCAGTTCTGTGGTTTGAACACCGCTTTTATTTAGGCTTTTACCTTCGGGCAACGGCGTGGGTTGTTCGATGTCAGCCAGCTGTTGCTGCCAAAAGTCTTGTGCAGCCTGCGTATCTTGTGATGCAAGCCAGTTAACATGATGGCGATAAGCTGTGGGTTTGGTCAGTGGCAAACCTTGGTAACTTGCAGCGACTTGTTCGAGCAACAGCGGTAAACACCAGCCGTCAATTAGGGCGTGATGGTGTGTCCACAATACCTGCCAATGATCCTTACCCAAACAAAAAAGCGCCACTCGGGTTAGCGGTGCTTTGCTGACGTCAAAACCAGCAGCTTTATCTTGTTGACGATACTGCTCTATGGTTTGTTGTTGTTCATCAATGCTCAAATCACTTAAATCTTGCTGATACCAAGGCAATTCAACGCCTCGTAGCACCAACTGGTGTTGGTTGCCATCGACAAAAGCGGTGTTAAAAATCTCATGCAAAGCCATCACTTGCTGCCAAGCCTGACGATACTTTTGACTATCAAGACTGCCGCTGGTCCCATCATTTATGCTCAACAATAACTGGTTAACATAAGCGCTACTGTCGATATCAGAATGGAACAACAACCCTTGTTGCATAGCGGTTGCTGGGTAGATATCTTCAATAGCGTAGTCAGCAGCCAAATGGGTTAGCTGTTGCTGATTAATCTGAGCCTGCGGAAAATCGCACGGGGTTAAACGGCCAACATTGGGTTCAAGACAATGGCTGACCACCGCGTTTAGTGCATCTTGTATATGCCCGGCCAGTGTGTCAATCGCCTGGGCGGTAAAGCGGTTGGCGTCGAAGCTTAAATCAAAATGCAGTTTGCCCTCGCTGACCATGCCGTTGAATTCTAAACCATGACTTGGTTTGCGCCTTGGACTGACAGTTTGCCCAGTGCCATCGGTGCTTGCTTTTAGGTAGTTGTCGTCGCCAAATACCTCGTCAAACTGGCCAAGGTAATTAAACAAAATGTCGGCTTGTTGGGCGTTGCTTAGTCCCTTGTTAAGCGCTTCATCTTTAGTCAAATACTTGAGTATGCCATAACCAATGCCATCATTTGGCATGGCGCGATACTGCGCTTTAACGGCGCAAATAACCGATTCGAGATCCTGCGCTGCACAATTCAAAACCAACGGATAAACGCTGGTAAACCAGCCCACTGTTTGACTTAAATCTAGTGTTTGGCGACCATGACCTTCTAAGTCAATACGAATGGCCTCATTGCCCGACCATCTATTCATACCGAGCAACAATCCGGCCAATAACAGTTCGTTAATCTGGGTGCGATACGCCTGCCCGGCCTGTTGCAACAACTGCTCGGTGGTTATTTGGTCGAGTTCAAAATGGGTTTTACTTTGGTTTTTAGGAAGCTTTATGCCCTCATCAGTAGGCCGTTCACAAGGCAGATCCGGAACTATTTTCGTGACAACATCTAGCCAATAATCACGCTCTGCCAATAACGCGTCACTGGCGGCATAGTCAGTCAACCAATCACCCCACTGTTGATAAGACGCGGTTTTGGCGGGCAATATGGGGGTTTTGTTTTGACTCAAATCTGCACAAATTGATTCAATATCTTCAAGTAAAATACGCCACGATACGCCATCGACCACCAAGTGATGGATGATCAACAACAAACGGTTGTCGGGAGCAAAGTAAACGGCTTTAAATAAGGGGCCTGCTGACAAAGACAAACTGGCTTGATAGTCATCAACAGCCGACAAATCAGTGACTCTTTCACCGGACAGTTCAATGCTTTGCGAGATCATCGCAGGATCGAGTTGTTGGTGACTTGCTCGCCATTGACCCTCTTTAGATTCAAAGCGTAAACGCAGTGCATCATGGCGCAGATATAACTGCTCAACAATTGTCGACAACCAAGTGCTGTCAAACGATTCGGGTGTGGTTAACATCACCGATTGGTTGTAATGATGTAGGTCGGTAGGATCCGAAAAGAACCGGTGTGCAATGGGCAGCAGAGCAAGCTCGCCATTAACCTGCCCTTGTGGTGTATCAATGATGTGCTGGGTTTGTGACTCGACAAATCGGGCCAACGTTTCGATGGTCTGATATTCAAACAACTGTTTAACGGTAAATGCCATGTCTTGTCGGGCAGCGCGAGACACCAGCTGGATTGACAAGATTGAATCGCCGCCCAAAGCAAAAAAGTTGGCGTTGATGCCCAAATTGTCGGCATCGATTTTTAGCAGTTTCGCCCAAATATTCACCAAATTGAGTTCGGTTTGGCTGGTTGGCGCAGCAAAATCGGCTAACTGCTGGCTGTCGTCTGGGCTTGGTAGGGCTTTTTTGTCGAGCTTACCATTGGCGCTAAGTGGCCACTGTTTAATGAAGACAAAAGCCGTTGGCACCATATATTCGGGCAACGATTTGGCTAGCGTTTGCTTAAATACCGTAGCCAAATTAGCAGTATCAATAGTGATTGGTTCAGCTTCCTTTATATAGGCAACCAATTGTTTGGCACCCGCTGCGCTATCTCTTGCAATGACCACCGCAGAATCAACCCCGGCGCATTGGCCCAGTTGATATTCTATTTCACCCAACTCGATTCTAAAACCGCGAATTTTAACCTGATTGTCGATTCGGCCACAATATTCTATGTTGCCATCGGGCAGATAACGCGCCAAGTCACCAGTTTTATATAGTCTGTCGTTTTGGCTGCCAACAGCAGCAAATGGATTGGCAATAAACTTTTGCGCCGTTAAATCTGGACGGTTGAGATATCCCCGAGCCAAACCAACACCCGCAATATGCAGCTCACCAACCGCCCCTTGGGGCACCAATTGCCCGGCACTGTTAAGCACATACAACGCAATATTTTGAATCGGCTTTCCAATCGGCACTGTTGACAAAACACCTGGCGGACACGGCCAGAAACTTACGTCAATGGCGGCCTCGGTAGGGCCATACAAGTTATGCAATGGTGCCGAATTTAACTGGTAATGCTGCGTAACCACATCAGCAGGCAACGCTTCGCCACTACAAAACAAATGGCGGATTGAGGTGCATTGTGACCACTGAGGTTGTGCCAGCATCAAGCGCAACATCGACGGTACAAAGTGCAGTGTAGTCACGTTGCATTGACGTATCAGGTTGGTTAAATAAAGTGGGTCTTTATGACCTTCAGGCTTGGCCACAACC
>JABSOG010000962.1 GCA_013216025.1 Algicola sp.
GATTTAGATGACTAAACCTGCGGTCATTTGCCTTGCCTAAAACGTTTTTAACTCCCACTGAATCCGCATTTTGAGGTTACTTGGGTATACTACTAGAAGACCGTATAGTGCTTCATTACATATCCCCTATGTACTTTTTTGTCGCGCCCTATAACGTGCTGCTGGCCAAGCGGATCGAAACTGGCTTACGTATCGCCCAACAAGATGGCTCATTTGATCGGTTGTTTAATGCCTACCTGACTAATTTGCCGGGTTATGATCCAAACTGGTTAAAAAATGCGAAGTTACTGAAACTAGACAATCCGTTATTACCCCCCTTAACTCCGCTAGAGGATCAGTCGCTTTGGTATCGTTAATAAACTGACCGCGGCGCAAGCGCTGCTGTCAGTTTGTTCAGAATGGTTCGACATTTCGATGGACAACTAGCTAGTTGCAGATGTTGTAACACCGATATATACCCACGCATGATTCGAGGCATTCACCCCCAGCAGTGCAGCGGAGTACCCAGTTCCCCATGGTTGATTGGTTAAAAACATTCCTGCTGGCCGGTTAGTCACCTCAATTGCCTGTCCGGATATCCAATCAGTTGGATTAGTTGGTGGAGTTCCACTATACAGTGCAACCGCAAGCCTGACCATACCTGGATAATTTTGACTCCAGTTAATGGCGGCGCGACCTTGATATTCGTGCAGTTGTACAGAGAGATCAAAAGTTTTATTCGCAGATACTGGTGCGGTTGCAGATAATTCAGTGCTTGTTAATTCGTCAAATGTAGGTAGTTCTTTCATGATTTTATTGCTCCAAAAGAAGTTGTGGTTATAAAAAGCGTTAGATGCTATATAACGTCACTAATGGCCCTACATTTTCTTAATCGACTTTCACAAATGTCGAGCATCATGCTGTATTTATTAGCATTTTACTTTCTAGGTGATTTGAGACAATGTGTCAGGGTTAACATACAATCCCCTGTTTCAAACCTGCACAAAGCTTAAAATAATCAGGCAACAATAAACATTACACAGCATTACATGAAATTACGGCGCACTACACTTGATTGTTTTATCGGGTGTTAGCACTTCAGCAGGAGATTGCCCTGCAACTTCAAACGCCTTGCGACTACTCATCAACTTAAATGCCGCAGGCACAAAGTAAAATGACAGTAAAGTGGTGAGCACGGTGCCACCCGCAATAGCCACAGCAAATGGTGGCCAAAAGCCACCACCTGCCAAGATTAATGGCAAAAAGCCACCCACGGTTGTAATGGTGGTTGAGGTGATGTGCCGGGTACAGGCAAGCACTGCGTCGACAATGGCCCCATCGTCACCTTTAACGGCTCTGTCGTTAATTTTAAGCTCTGCAACAATTACTATGGCGGCGTTAATGGCCAATCCCATCAAACCCAGCAGGCCGATGATCACGGTGAAACCAAACGGATAATCGAACGCATAAACGCTGAGTAAACCCAATCCTACCGACTGAAAGGCCGATAAAAAGATCAGCGCACTAAGCCTGAAAGAGTTAAACGACAGCACCACCACGGTGATCAGCAAAGTCACAATAAGCCCAACACTGGCCATCAGGTTGCCAATGGCGTTGTTGCGTTTGGCCGATTCACCGCCAAATTCCATTCGATAACCGGCAGGTAATTGAAAGTTTTCTTGTTCGAGTTGCGCTGATATGCGCTTGACCACGGTCGACGGCAATACGCCAGCTCGAATATAACCTTCTACCACATTCACCCGGCTGCCATCTCGGCGGGGAATAGCCCCTAAACCCGGTTCGATTTTCAATTCAGCGATGGCAGATACCCCAATAAACGCCTGTTTGTCTGCTGAGGTCAGGTTGAGGTTGTATAAGTCTTGTACACTTTGGCGGTCTTCATTGCCAATGCGCACCCGTATAGGAATTGACTCGGTTGATTCGAGCACCGTGCCTTGGGTTAATCCTTGCAACGATGCTTGTAACTGTCCGGCCATGTCGGTTAGGGTCAATCCGGCCAGTTGTGCGGCTTCTTCATTAACCTGTAACCACACTTTGGGGGTGCCCGGCGCAAGGGTGGTGCGGGTGTGAACAATATCTTCTGTCTGGGCAAATATGCGGCGCAAGTCCTGACCAACCGATTTAAGCGTGTCGAGGTTTGGTCCAAAGACTCGTATTTCGACCGGCGCATTAAACGGCGGTCCTTGCTCTAGTTTACGCACCAGAATTTGCGCTTCTGGCAGTTGGTCATCAAGCTTGCGTTGCAACTGGGGTATTAAGCGGTTGGCGGCCACAAAATCTTCTGCGGTGATCATCGCTTGAGCATAGTTTTTCGCGCCTTCTTTGCGCGGCACCATGTTGTAATAAAACGAGGGTGCGTCAGTGCCGATAAACCAGCGGATATCGGTGATCCCCTGTTCGTTTTCAAGCAAAGCGGTGATCTGCTCTGTGACCTTTTGAGTATGCAAAATACTGCTCTGGCTCGGCAGGTTCAGTTCGATGTGAAACATATCTCGGTCTGATGCAGGAAAGAATTGTTCATCGAGTTTAGACGCCAGCAAAAAACCACTTAAAGGCAAAATAAACACCAACGCGATGGTGGTTCGAGGATACTTAAGCACCCAGTATAACGAGCGGGTGAACAAGGCCGCGCCTTTGTTAAACTTGATGCCATTGTGATACCAGCGAGCCGATTGGGCAGGGATTGCCTTAATAAAACGCCCGGCCATGGTCGAGACCACAATATGTGAGACAAAATAAGAACCAATCAGTGAAAATATCACGCTCAGCGCAATGCCGCCAACAAACTCACCGGCAGGGCCGGGCATTAACACAATCGGCATAAAGGCCAAAATAGTGGTTAAAGTTGAGCCGAGTAACGGCAACCACAAATGTTTAAGTGACGCGATCACGGCTTGGGTCGATTTAAGCCCCTGCTGCATACGTTGTTGTATGGTGTCGGCCATAACAATGGCGTTATCGACCATAATGCCCAGCGCAACGACAAGGCCAGTGACCGACATTTGATGAATGGGTAAACCGTAATACTTCATCACACTTAAGGTAAACAGCACCGTTAATGGCAAAGAAACCGTCACGACCAACGCCGAGCGCCAGCCCAACGAGACCAGCAATACAGCGGCTATCAGCACAAAACCAATAAAAATGTTACCGACCAATTCGCTCAGGCGGGTGTCGGTATAACTGTTTTGGTCGAAAATCACTTCAACCGCCACATTGGCAGGCAGCATTTGCTTAAACACTTCGAGTTGTTGTCGTACGGTGCCAGTCCATTGGTCGATGCGCAATTG
>JABSOG010000963.1 GCA_013216025.1 Algicola sp.
GCTCCGCAATGGGGGTCAGACTAAAAAAGTGCAGGGTGAGTCTTCGTTATGGGCTGGAGGAACGGAGGCTCCGCAACAGGGGTCAGACTAAAAAAGTGCAGGGACAGGCAAGCTGTCCGCAAAACTGTTTTGGTCTTACCCCAGCTGGTGGTGACTGGTAGATTAAATACAAAAAAGGCGAACCTCTTCCTGAGGTTCGCCTTTGGCATCTATCAGCGCAAGAGGTATTAAACCTTATGCGCAATGATTAAGATTTTAGTTTTCGCTTGGATTGTTCTCAGCAAAGTATTCGTGGCTGTCAGCGTTTTTGACGGCATCGTTAGGGTTGCTGATGGCCAATGCTCTGGCGCCAGACTGGCCGTATACGACATCGTCAGTGCCCGCTACTGCGTTGAAGTGGCTCATTTCGTGAATAATTGTGCCGCCGCGTGAATCAGTGCCTGTTTCATTGGCATTCCAGAAAGCTTTACAGAAGTAAACTTTGTAAGGCTGGTTAGGATAAACGTAAGCGAAGTAGCTCTGGTTACAGCTGCAATCAAACGTTAATTGTTCGTTGTCTAATGCATCTTTGATTGAATCGAAGTTGCCTGAAACCGTGTTGTGACGGCTTGAGCTGTAGCTACCAAACCAAGAGTTGTAACGGTCGCCTGAAGAACCATTCAAAGAGCTGATTGAATCGTTGGCCATGTCTTTTGCCGCACCGAGTGCGCTTATCAAATTGCTTTGCTCACCGCTTGAACAAGAACCAGTGAATTCGATGCCACTTGGATCTGGATCACCACCGCCACCGTCACAGGTTTCTTTTCTTGGGTTACAAGGTTTGCCTTTTTTGGCTTTTGACAATTCAATACCAATATAGCTAGATGCGCTTTTGGTGACGAAGACTTCGGCTTCGTTTGAGTGAACGCCGTCCATGCCCATAATCGCCGCAGCACGGTTAACCATAGGCTGGTCAGCAAACATGTTCATGTTGGTTGCATTGTACTGGAAGGTATAGTTGCCTGACTGTTTAAGGTCATAAACACCAGACAATTCAACTTTGTAAGATACAGTCTGTCCTGGACGGATAGTGATGTAATCTGCTTTAGTTGGTGCTGGACGCTTGACGTGCATACCTTGATATTCGACGTGTTTACCGTCAAGGGTAACAGTGAAAAGGTTTTCTTCTAAATCGCCATTGCTGTTGGCTTTCATCAGGTAGCTCAACATGCTAACAGGCTGGCTGTCGGTATTGGTATAGCTGATGTTGGCAACGACATCACTGCTGCCGACAAGGTTTGCAGCGTTATCAATTGACAGGTTTGCTTGGATTTCGGCGAATGCAGCAGGGCTTAACAGTGTTGCGGCAATAGCTGAAAGGGATAGGATCTTGGTTTTGGTAGACATTAAATGCTCCGAATTTTATTATTTTGCGTTTGGCTATTTTTTATTGTTGCCAAACATGTTCTCTTGTATTTGCGTGCGTTTTGTACAAATGTAAATGTAGCAGAAATGTATTGGATGTAAATATTTATTTTTACACCTTATTAACTTAAATATGCGCAAAAAGTGGCGATTTATCTATGCAAACTGTGCTGAATTTTAGAGCAAACTATCTAGTTTTCTTTGCTGTCGGGTTTCGTGAGGCTTGTATATACAAGAAAAAGAGGCAGCGATGCCTCTTTTTTATTGCATAAAAGTGCATAAAAAAAATTATATTTTTTGTTTTGGGCAGGATTTAAGGCGCTTGAATAGTATCACCCACCCGGATGGGTCGACTGGCGGCAGTCACAAAGGCGTAGCTGAGTTTGTCGTAAACCTTGAAGACCATTAGCTCGCCGATTTTCTCTTTGGGCATTTGCATAATTCGACCGGTGCCGTCAGTCGTGGCGTCGAGTAGGCTACCGGTCATTTTTGCAAAGCGTGATGAATCTTCAAAGTATTTCGGGCCGTCCGGATCGTTGACTACAGTGGGTGAGCGGTGGTAAATGTCGAGCATGTTACCTACTTTGGCAAGGCCTGTATTAATCACCACAATGTCGTATTTTGAGTATTCGCGAAAATTGCTGGGTGAGGCGATGATGGTGGCATCAAGCGGGCCATCGGGTTTGGTCATCTTGAAAAAAACGGGTTGCATTTGACCTTGGTTGACGGGTAATACCTTATCGCCAGCCCTGATCTCGGTGAGGGACTTGATGACATGTAAAGCCGCCGGGTTCCCTTTGGTGTCACCAGAGCGTATGACTTTGGCGGTGGCAACCAGCGCGGTTTCATATCCCAGTGGTTCGTCTTCACCTATATTGGTATAGGCCTGACCCTTGCGGTAAATAGCGTAGGTCTTGCCTTTTACCAGCGGTTGGCTGGCGTATAATGTTTGTCCGGTGATCCAGTTTTTGCTGTTTTCGTTAGAACCCATGATGTACGGCAAGCCGTCGAGGTATTCGCCGTCGAGCGATTGTTCATAACTGATATAGGGGCGAATGAGTCGTAATGGCAAAGTTGGTATGGCGGTTTTGATTTTTGAGGTTGTATGAATTTTGGGGCTTAATTTAATGACTTTGCTATTGACCGTGAGGCGGGGTTCGCCTTGGGCATTAAACGTGAGACTGATGACATCACCCGGATAGATCAGGTGGGGGTTTTTGATTTGCGGATTAATGCCCCATAACTTAGGCCATAACCAAGGTTTGGTGAGGTAAATGGCGGACAGATCCCACAGCGTATCGCCTTTTTTGACGACGTAACGCTCGGGAGCACCTGCTCGAATTTTTAGTTCGTCTGCCAATGATGTCATGGTCATCAAGGTGACGGTCAAAAAAACGATAATACGTTTAAACATGGACTTCCCCGGTTTTTGCGGTTTTTTATTGTGGGTTTGAGTGATAAATTGCGCTGTTACCCCTATGAATAAAGCGCGTAAATCGCTAAACTGAATCCTTAATATAGATAATAATTCAACACATGTAAATTGTAAGGCTTATGGCAGTTTTAAATGTATTACGTTATCCCGATGAGCGCCTCAGAACGGTTGCTCAACCCATTACTCAATTCACTCCCGAATTACAAACCATTATTGACGACATGTTTGAAACCATGGACGTCGAAAAAGGTGTCGGCCTTGCGGCGACCCAAGTGGATATTCATCAACGCTTGATTGTCATGGATTGCTCATCTGAGCGCGATCAACCTATTGTGTTGATCAACCCTGAGATCATCGAACAAAGCGGTAAGCAAATTTCTGAAGAAGGCTGTTTGTCGGTGCCCGAATGTTACGCCAAGGTCGAAAGGGCGCAAACCGTTACCGTTAAAGG
>JABSOG010000964.1 GCA_013216025.1 Algicola sp.
TTTACAAACATCTCTTATTTAAAAATGACATCAATTGCCATATCAAAGAGACACAATTCCTATCTCTCCCTTGAGCATCTTTACATTTGATTTTGGAGAATTGAACTTTAATTTATGTTGCTTCTTACCTCTGGTTCATTATCATGTTCATGGGCAAGATTTTCAATTTCTATCCTAAACTCGTCCATCGTCAGGTTGGGCGAATCAAACCCGTCCATCAATTTCTCTTTACGATAATTTTCCCACTTCATTTGCTCTTCGGGTGTCAGCGTAAAAGGATAGTTTCTGGCTTTGTAGCGGAAGAACAATTCATTGAAGCGTGGGTCTTCGAAATCCAGTGATAAAGTGCCAAGGTTTTGCGGATCACACTGACGGATAATATCGAATTTGGCTTTGTCAGCGTTTGATGTAAATCCACCACTGTAGAGGCCGTAATCTGGATTGGTTTCTGCCTTGAATTCTCTGGGTTTGCTATAGACTTGCGCCAGTTTCTCTCGCAGCAGTGGGTTTTGTTTGAGTATTTTATGGTGTTCTAAGCACTTTTCACGAGGGATATTGAGCCTTGCTGCGTTTTCGGGGATTAAGGTTTTGGCTGGTGCCACGACCGGACACTTGTTGATATGAATGTCTTTAAGACCAATGCGCTCTTCGCCTTCTTCGAGGTCTTCGGTTTTGGTGTAAAGCTTTTCTCTTATTTCGTCTACGCTCATTTCCAGCAGCGGGGTGGGGTCACGCATCAGGTCATAACAAATGACCGCATTTTTGTTGTCTGGGTGATAAGCGATGGGTGCCACCCAACTGGTGCAACCATGTTTGGTGCCAAACATCGCAGATACGTGCATCACCGGGGTCATATTGAGTACATCTAACAGGTTGGACACTTCACGTTTGTTGCGCAGTTTAAACAAAAAATCATATAACTTGGGTTGATGCTGTTTTACCAGTTTGGCGACTTCGATGGTGGCAATCACATCAGACAACGCATCGTGAGCGTCTTCGTGGGCTATGCCGTTGGCTTTGGTTAATTCTTCAAGCCTGAAACTGGGGCCGCCGTCTTCTTTGGTCGGCCAGTTAATGCCTTGTGGTCGCAAAGCGTAACAGGCGCGTAACATGTCGATAATATCCCAGCGAGAATTGCCGTTTTGCCACTCGCGGGCATAAGGATCATAAAAGTTGCGAAACAGCGCGTAACGGGTCACTTCATCATCAAAACGAATACTGTTATATCCGGCAACGCAGGTGTTGGGCACTGAAAACTCTTGATGAATCTTGGCCATAAATTCGGCTTCGATAAACCCTTGCTCTTGGCAAGTCTGGGGCTGTATACCCGTGACCAAAGCCGCATGTGGATTCGGCAGGTAGTCATCGGCTAGCTGACAATAAATCACCAACGGCTCACCGATAATATTGAGGTCTTCATCCGTGCGAATTCCAGCAAATTGCGAAGGTCTGTCTTTTTTGGGCGTGGCTCCCCAGGTCTCGTAATCGTGCCAGTAGATGGTGTTTTGTTGATTTGTCATAACGTTTGTCTCTAACCCCCTGCTGCGGAGAAAATCGTAGGTTGGGTCTGCGAAGCAGACGACGCTGAGCGTGCTAAGCCCAACAAATCCAACACATCTTTATAATCGCGCGTAGTATATACCACATTGTCGGCGTGGGTTAAGGGATTTGCTCAAAACGGTTGAAAACTATGGTGGTACGTTTAGCTAAGGCATAATATTCGTATTAAGTCTTCGTTTATATGGGCAATATTTAATGGATACAATCAAATTGTCAGGCAAGGGCCAAGTTAGTTTACCTGAACAAATCATTGCAGAACATCATTGGCAAAAAGGCCAAGAACTGGTTGTTGTTAATGTTGGTAATGGTATCCAATGATTGCTGTTGATACTAATATTATTGTCAGGTAGTACTGCCTTAACCCGCAACCGTTTCCATCTCAAAAATATCCATCAGTATTGGGGCATCGGCCGGGTAGGGGCGGCAGAAATAATAACCCTGAATTTCTTCGCATTGGTGCGCCTGCAAGTAACTCACCTGTTCTTTGGTTTCAGCGCCCTCGGCTATCACTACTAAACCCAAACCGTGGGCCAAGTTAATGGTGGCGTTGACTATGGCGGCGTCTTTTGGTTCGACTAACAGGTCGTCGATAAAAGATTTGTCTATTTTTATTTTGTCTATGGGGAAGTGTTTAAGATACGCCATGGAGGAATACCCTGTACCAAAGTCATCGATCGATAACTGAATACCCATTAATTTGAGCCGGTTCATGGTGTTTATGGTCAGCGCCACATTTTCCATCAACATGCTTTCTGTTAGCTCCAATTCGAGGTTTTTGGCATTCATGCCGGTGTCGCTCAGCACCTGTTTTACCACGCCTTCGAGATCATGGTTGGCAAATTGCCTTGGCGACAGATTCACCGCTATGTGATTGAGTTTTACCCCTTGTTGTTGCCACTGCATGAATTGACGGCAGGCCTGTTCTAATACCCAATCACCCAGCGGCACTATCAGCCCACTTTCTTCGGCAATCGGAATGAAATAATCTGGCGGGATCATGCCTTTTTCTGGATGCTGCCAGCGTACTAGGGCTTCGCAACCGATCACCTCGCCCGAATCAAGCGCGACTTGTGGCTGGTAGTGCACCACAAATTGGTTTTGTTTAAGGGCAATGCGCAACTGTTGCTCAACCTCTACCCGTTGTTTGGCTTTTAGATGCATTTTAGGAGCGAACTGTTTGATATTCTGTCGGCCATCTTCTTTGGCTTTATACATGGCAATATCAGCATTTTTGAGCAGTTCGTGGGCGTTTTGTGCATCGCGAGGATAACAACAATAACCGATGCTGGCCGAAACCATGACCTCGGAACAATCTAATAAAAATGGTGGCGTCAGTTCTTTTAATATCGCCTCTGCTAGAGCTTGTATCGCCTGATCTGAATCGATATTTTTCATCAACACGGTAAATTCATCCCCGCCAAAACGCGAGATCACAATCTCGTTGGTGACAAACTTGCGTAATCGCTCAGCAACCTGTACCAACAATAGATCGCCAGTACTGTGGCCGGATGAATCATTGACCAGTTTGAAGTGGTCCAAATCCATAAATAAAAGGCCTAGCGTTTGGCTGCTGACCCGGGCATTTTCGAGCGCGCGGTCTAATTGTTCGATAAACAAACTGCGGTTGGGTAATCCGGTCAATACGTCATAATGGGCCAATTGGTATATTTCGTGACGCGATTCTTCACGTTCCAATTCAAAACCGACCCGGTTGGCGAGCAGGCCCAAAA
>JABSOG010000965.1 GCA_013216025.1 Algicola sp.
AGATAATCTGGCATATGTGATTTATACATCGGGTTAGACAGGCAATCCCAAAGGAGTGCTTCAAACCCATCAAACCATCACCAGCCTGGTGCAGGGGCAACAACAATCGGGCCACATTGACCGTCCTTTACGGACGTTACAGTTTGCCAGAACCGGCTTTGATGTCTCTGTTCAGGAGATATTTACAGCATGGCATACCGGCGGCACCCTGGTGCTGATCAGTGATGAAGATAAGCAGGATTTGGTGATTTTACCGACGTTGTTGGACAGACTGTCGATAGAGCGATTGTTTATTTCTCCGGCGGTACTGCATTGGTTGGTCGATGAATTACTTTCTCAACAAATCCAATTGACACCATTAAAACAGATCATCTGTGCCGGAGATGAATTAGTATTGACACCCGCACTGAATCGTTTCTTTGGTGAACGCCCGGATTGTCAATTATGGAATCATTATGGGCCGACAGAAACACACGTGGTGACGACTTTTCTGGCGGCCGGTAACGAGGCAAAAATGGCCGAAAAAACCAGTCCTATCGGTCAGCCGATTGCTAACATCAACGCTTACGTTTTGGATGAACACCTCAACTTTGTGCCCACCGGGGTGGTTGGCGAGTTGTTGATCAGCGGCGCGGGTGTTGCCAGAGGGTATTTAAACCAGCCAGAGTTAACCGCAGACAAATTTATCGCCAATCCTTTCGAACAGGACTCACAAGGCCATCAATGGCTTTATAAAACCGGGGATTTGGTGCGTTGGTTGCCCGATCAACAGTTGGCATTTTTGGGCAGAATAGACCAGCAGGTCAAAATCCGTGGATTCAGGATAGAATTGGGTGAAATAGAAAACAGCTTGGCCTCACACGGCAATGTTAAAGACGTGGTGGTGATGGCCAGAAACGCCGCCAGTGGCGACAAGCAATTAGTCGCTTATCTGGTCACTGATGCGGATGAAAATGAGGATTCAGCCGACGCGCATCAGGCTTGTATCGCACAATTACGAGAGTACCTGGAGGGTAGATTACCGGCGTATATGGTACCGGCGGCATTTGTATTACTTGACCAATTGCCTTTAACCGCCAATGGTAAGATAGACCGCAAGGCACTGCCGGAGCCTGATGTTGCGGATCAGCAAATAGCTTACGTGCCACCCCAAAGCGAAATGGAGTGTCAGTTGTGCGAAATTTGGCAAGAGTTGCTGGGGGTTGAACGTGTTGGTATAACGGATAACTTCTTCCGTCTGGGAGGACATTCGTTATTGGCCACTAGGTTGATGTCCAAAATCAATGTATTGTTTTCGATAACGTTAACATTCCAGGAAATATTTGGGGCGCCAGTGGTTAAAAAAATCAGTGAGATCATTGAACATCGAATGATCAATGGTATTGAGTGTGATCAACAAAGAGTTTATAAGCTCAATCAAGATGAAGAGTACGATGTAGAGGAATTTGATTTATGAGCATTATTCAGTTTTTAATTGAGCTTAAAGAGCTCAATGTTTTTATTCATAAAAATGAACAAAAACTATCCGTTAAAGGCGATCGCAATGCCTTGACGGCAGATTTAAAGAACAAATTACGCGCCAACAAAGAGGATATCGTAAAAATCTTTGACCAGTTGGATATTGACAGTAACAAACAATTGGCGCCAACGACATTTTCGCAACAGCGACTATGGATCATTGATCAGCTTGAAGGCAACAGCGTCCATTACAACATGCCGGGTCAAATGTCCTTTACCGGAAAGACCGATATCGATGCATTAAATAAAACCGTCAGCACGATTATTAATCGTCATCAGAGTTTGAGAACCTGTTTTTACAATGAAAATGGCATTCCCTATCAGGTGATCAAAGCCAGTACCGATGTGGTGGTTCCTATTTGTGATCTTAGTCAGATGTCACCCGAACAACGAGCAGTAGAACTGCAGAACCTGGTTAGAAAAGAGGCCAATAATCCGTTCTTGTTATCACAAGATTTAATGTTGCGAGTGACTTTGATCATTATAAGCGAAGCGCAAAATGTACTGCTTTACAGCATGCATCATATCGCCTCTGATGGTTGGTCAATCGGCATCCTGTATAATGAATTTGGCCAACTATACAATGCTTTTGTCGCAGGAGAATCGGACCCATTGCCACCTTTGGCGATTCAATATGCCGATTATGCCCATTGGCAACGCAAATGGCTTGATGGCGAAGTATTGGAAAAACAACTGAATTATTGGGAACAAAATCTTCGCGGTTTACCTGCCGTTCATAATCTTCCGCTGGATTATCCCAGGCCTGCAATACAATCTTTTAACGGCCAGGTTTTCAGCAGCCTGATAGACAGCAAAACGGCCAAGTTGTTTGGCCAATATTGCCTCGAAAACGGTGCCACGCTGTTTATGGGATTGCACGCTTTGTTTTCAATATTGCTGGGTCGCTACAGTGGTGAAACAGACATTGTTATTGGTACGCCTATTGCGAACCGCGAGCAACCGGATGTAGCGCCATTGATCGGATTCTTCCTCAACACGCTGGTCTTAAGAGCTGACCTGTCACGCGCGAGTCATTTCAAAGATCTATTGTCGCAAAGTACCCAGTTGGCCTTAAAAGCCTATACCTACCAACAGGTGCCTTTTGAACAACTGGTTAAAAATCTCAACATAGCCCCTTCGCGCAGTTATTCACCGGTTTTCCAAATCATGTTGATTTTGCAAAACAATGAAGACGGCGGTGAGGTCTATTTACAAGATATTGAGATGGGTAACGTCGATGGTGAGTCTAGCAATACCAAATTTGATTTGACCTTAAATGCCTCCGAGGCTGACGAAGGTCTTTATTTGGGCTGGGACTTTTGTGTTGATTTATTCGATTTACAAACGATTAAACGGTTGGCATCGAGCTTTGAAGTGTTGATGGACGCTGTCATTGCCAAGCCTTTAACACCATTGATGGCGCTGCCTGTTCAAAGCGCAGATGAACAACAACATTTGTTAAACAGCCAACTTTCAACTCTGGCACCGATAGAAAATGTCAGCATTGAGCAACTTTTTGAACAATACGCAGAGCAAAAAGCCGATACAGTTGCAGTCATTTTTGAAGACTCTCAGATCACTTATGGTCAATTGAATCATCAAGCCAATCAACTGGCGAATTACCTGATCAGCGCCAAACAACTCAAATCCGGGCAATTGGTTGGTCTTTGCGTTAATCGTTCAATAGAAATGATTATTGGTCTATTGGCCATATTGAAAGCGGGTGGGGCCTATGTACCTCTAGATCCTGATTAACCACCAGATCG
>JABSOG010000966.1 GCA_013216025.1 Algicola sp.
ACTGGCGTTAAAGCGGGCGACGGTACCTTTGTACCATCGATTACAGGGACAAACGTACCGTCGCCCGCTTTAACGCCAGTCCTCATTTTGATAATACGACGTTGCTTGGATTGAACTGCTTTAACTGATTTCGATTTGATGATATTGCGCATGGTGTTGTTCCTTTAGATTAAAAATTACCGTTGTGGTGACTTAAATGTGTTTCCGTTGAATTCGAAGCCACTCTAACAGCTGGATTTTAAACCGTCAAAGGTTGTTTTTTAATCGATTAATTTACAAATGAGCGTTAAGTGAGTCGATTGCATTTAAATCGTTAAATTCATACATTTCATTGGGTTACATGGCATTATTAGGCTGTTTTTATTGAGTTTATTAAATGATATTTTCGTTTTAAAACAACCAATTAAGGCCGTATTCTTACATTAGTTGTCCGCAAACTTAAGTTTATAATTTAGTGCGGTTAAATGTTTTAACTCGGACGCCGATCATTACGGTTGAAGGATTAGGCTGCCTTTTGCTATCAACCTAAATGAAACTTGCCTCAGTTCGTAACAAGTGGCTGAAAATCGATGCTGCAACCGATAAACCAGCCATTATTTCAAAATAAACAAAAATTTAGCGTAAACTAACCGCAAATTCAATCGTTTAGGCTCATCGTTACCCATGCAAAGCAGTATTTCCATTTTGTTGCAATTGACCTTTTTTGCTTCCACCGCGATTGGTTTGGTCTTGCTGTTTACCCTGTATAAATTTCGTGATCGTAATCCACGAGGATATTGTCAGGTTGGGGTGTTGATTGTTTGCTTTTCATTGATCATTTTAGAGCAATGGCTTATTTGGCTGGTGCCCGAGAGTTGGAGTTATATCAACCGTACAACCACCTGGATACCGCTGTTGTTTGGCCCTTGTTTTTGGTTGTTTGCGGTGAGCTTGGATGAACCGCACAAAGTGACCGGCAAATCTGTGGCGCTGCATTATCTGCCGGGGTTTGTCTGTTTACTGTATTTTTTGCCTTATCTGTTGTTGTCAGGGGACGAAAAAAACGCTTTGCACATCCATCAAGTACCGCTCGAAACTTATTTGCTGGTGTTTGTTAAAGTCGTATCTATGATGACTTATTTGCACCTGACTTATCGGCGCGTTAAACGATTAAACAGCACGTTGCATGATTCGCTGACCCGGTGGTTGATGTTGCTATTGAGGTTTTTTATTACGATCATTGTGCTTATCATCGTGATGTTTTTTGTCGAAGCTCTGTTTGTAAGCGCAATATGGATACCCGCCGATGTCATTGCTGCGCTGTGCCTTGGCGGGACCATTTATTTCAGCGCGTTTACCGCGATTTCGGCCTGGAGCGGGTTTGCCCGTACTCTGCCTTTGCTAGAGCAAGGCAAGGAGGAAGGTAAAGAACAAGGTAAAGAGCAAAACAAACCCAGCAATGCGTTGCTCGATAGTGACGATACTGCTGTCGTTTACCAAGATATTTGCGACAAAATGAAAACCGAACAACACTACCTGCAAGCCAATCTAAAAAGTGATGCTTTGGCTGATTTGTTAGATTTACAGGTGCATTATTTGTCTTTTGTGGTCAACGCTCAGTTTAAAGATAATGTTCAAAATTGGTTAAACAGTTTTCGAGTCGAGCAGCTTAAAACTGAGCTGGCAAACAACCCCGATACCGCCGTTTTAGACTTGGCGCTAGGTTGCGGGTTCAATTCAAAGGCTACATTCAATCGGGCTTTTAAGCGCTTTACGGATATGACGCCTTCTGAATATAAAAATAATTTAGTCAATAATATCAAATAGATAATAATGTGAGACGTGTCATATTGTGATGTGAGTCGCCCTAATAGAATGATTTGATTACCTTGGTTGCAACATTTAATCATTGTGACAAAGGTAAACATTGATGAAAAAATTATTGGCCGTTTTGGGATTGGTTGGTTGCTGTTTAATGGCTCAGGCTCAGGCTCAAGCTCAGGTTAAAGAAAGTCAGTTTGAGTTAATAGAGCAATCCAACCGCTTTTATCAGCAAAATCAGTTTTCGCAGGCAATAACCTCACTTGAAAAACTCACCGCATTAAACTCACTTAACGGCCGATATTGGTATCGTTTGGCGAGCAGTTATTATGAAACTAATCAAAATCAATTGGCGATAAAAGCCTACCAACAGGCGGCAAAACTCGGTTATCAAAAAGCGTATGCGTCATACAATATTGCATCATGTTATGGCAAGTTAGGCAACGCACAACAAGCGGTGCACTGGTTGCTCGAAACCCGAAAATACAAAATGTCTGAACTTGAACAGCGGCTAATGGCCGACAACGATTTTGATTCAGTCCGTTCATCAAAAACCTACCGACAGCAAATCTTTCCGAAGCTGCCAGACAATGCAACCCGAGCACAAAAATGGCAAACCGATTTGGAGTTTTTCTCTACCCGAATGCTCGAAACCCACTACCAGTTGTTTACCCACTTTGATAAAGCTTTTTGGGATAAATCAGTCAACAACCTCAAAAGCAAGGTGACCACTTTGGCTGACCACCAGATTTATCTATCCATGGTCAAGCTGATTGCGCTGTTAAAAGACGGTCACAGTTTTGTTATTCCACCTTTTGGCGGTATCACCCACTTTCATACCATACCGGTTCGTTTTGGCATGTTTAGTGACGGTGTCTATGTTCAGGCTGCCTCACAGCAATATAGTCAATTGGTGGGACAAAAAGTGGTCTCCATCAACGGCAGTGCAATTGTAGCCGTATTGGCTAAAGTCAAAACACTCCACGCAGGCGACAATGAGTATGGCGCACAGTGGGTTCGTACTCGTTGGTTGTTGAATGTGCCCGAGATTTTGCACGCCTTGAATATCGGTGACAGCAAAACAGATATAACCGTGACAGTAGCTGGCGAGGGCGGTAAACACCTTGAGGTAAAAGTGACCGGTGATTTACTTAATCCCGGCCAATTCAACCTGATTGAACAGCCAAAAGAGTGGAAAATCATGGCTGGAGAGGTTTTATGGCAGCAACAGCCTGAAACCAACTATTGGTTTACGCATTTACCTGAGTCTAAATTGGTTTATTTTAAGTTCAACCGGGTTCGCAACGATAAATCTCGCCCTTTGGCTGACTTTATTGAACAGGTACTCACCAAGGTGAGCCAAACTCCGTCAAAGGCGTTGGTGATTGATTTGCGCAGCAATAGTGGCGGCAATGGGGCTTTAAACAATTTGCTGGTACATGCCTTGCTCAAAAGTGAAGTAAATC